>NZ_QVLV01000044.1:0-26029 GCF_003435485.1 Eisenbergiella massiliensis | reverse complement strand
CGCCCCCCGCATCACTTTTTTCTCTCCACCCCTCCACTTCGTGTTATACTAATATCCAGAAAAGAATTTTTGTTTCAGGAGGATATGTATGAGTGCAGGTGTAAATGAGTCGCGGATGGGAACGGAACGGATTGGCAGGCTTATGGTGAGTATGGCGGTTCCGTCTATTATTGCGCAGATAATTAATATTCTTTATAATATCGTGGATCGGATATACATAGGGCATATTCCCGGCGTGGGTGCTGCGGCGCTTACAGGGGTGGGTATCACTTTTCCTATTATTACGCTGATTTCGGCTTTCTCAGCCTTTGTCGGCATGGGGGGAGCGCCGCTGGCGGCCATCTGGATGGGAAAGGGGGACAGGAAGCATGCGGAAAAAATACTGGGGAGCGGCGCCTGTCTTCTGGTTATTTTTACAATTGTTTTGATGGCTGTTTTCTATCTGTTTCAGAAGCCGTTCCTTTATATGTTCGGCGCGTCTGACGCCACTATCGGGTATTCTCTGGATTATATGTCCATTTATCTTCTGGGCACACTGTTTGTAGAGCTGGCGTTGGGGCTGAATCCTTTTATCATATCCCAGGGGCGTTCCCGGATTGCCATGATTTCTATTGTTATCGGGGCGGTGGTCAATATTGCCCTGGATCCGTTGTTTATTTTTGTTTTCGGCTGGGGCGTAAAGGGCGCGGCGATTGCTACGGTGCTTTCCCAGGCGGTCAGCGCCGCCTGGAATGTGAACTTTCTTATGGGGAAAAAATCCTCCCTGCGTCTGTCTTTTTGTAATATCAGGTCGGATTTCCGGATTATGGGACAGATTTGCTCTCTGGGGATTTCGCCTTTTATCATGCGTGCCACGGAGAGCCTGATCAGTATCGTGCTTAACAGGGGGCTGCAGATGTATGGAGGGGATTTATATGTGGGTTCCCTCACCATCATGCAGAGTGTCCTTCAGCTGTTCTCGGCGCCTCTTACCGGCTTCACCCAGGGTGTGCAGCCCATTATCAGCTATAATTACGGCGCGGGTAAGTTCGATCGGGTAAAAAAACTGTACCGCAGCATGATTGCGGTCAGCTTCACCATATCCTTTGTGGCTAATATGACGGCCATGTGCTTTCCGGCTCTTTATGCCTCTCTTTTTACCAATGATGAGGAGCTGATCGGCCTGGTAAGCCGGGTGATGCCCATATTTCTTTTCGGGATGCTGTTTTTCGGGCTGCAGAACGGGATCCAGCCCACCTTCCTGGCACTGGGACAGGCCAAAATATCCCTGTTTATCGCCATGTTCCGGAAGGTGATCCTGCTGGTGCCGCTGGCCCTGGTTTTGCCCCGGTTTTTCGGCGTTATGGGAATTTATTATGCGGAGCCTGTATCCGACATTATTTCCGCAGCCACCGCTTGTATCCTTTTTGCACTGAATATAAAGAAGATTCTGTCAAAGGAATATCTGGCCAGAATCCACTGATTTTTGTAAAATCCAAACAGACAGGAGCCGGAAGGTTATGAATATTAAGAAAACGGTAAAAGCGCTTTTAATCATCAACGGCCTGCAGTTTATCGCCGCCATTTTGCTCTGGCTTGTCATAGGCACCCATGTGCTGGGCAGGGTGAACCCGGCAGTTTACCTGACCATAGGAATCCTGCTGTTAAGCAGCCTGCTTACCCTGCTCGGTCTGTATGCGGCCAGCCGTTATCAGGACGACAGCTATCGGGAAAGCATGAAAAATCTGGAGAATCTCAATCTGAAGCTGCGCGCCCAGCGGCATGATTACCTGAACCATCTGCAGGTGATTTACGGCCTGCTCCAGCTGGGAGAGTATGAGGATGCCAGGGAGTATATGGAGCCGGTATTCAGGGATATCAGCAGGGTGACTAAAGCCATGAAAACCTCCCAGCCCGCTGTCAATGCCCTTCTTCAGGCGAAAATGGAGTCCGCGGAAAAGAACGGGATCGATATGGTGGTGGAGGTGGGCACTCCTCTCAAGGAAATCCCCCTGGAGCCGTGGGAGCTGTGCAAAATCCTTGCCAACCTCATCGACAATGCGATTACTGCGCTGGGAGAAAGGGAGAAGGACAGAAAGCTGACCGTGGAAATACGTCAGGAAAAGGAGATGTATATTTTCCGCATACGCAACAATGGGCCGGCCATCCCTGCGGACAGGCAGCCGCTCATTTTCCACCAGGGCTTTTCCACGAAAAGAGAGGAGGGGCACGGCACCGGCCTCACCATTGTTTCGGAAATCGTAAAGGATATCAGGGGCACCATCAGCCTGACCTCAGATGAAAAGGAGACCTGCTTTGAGGTGCGGCTCCCCCGGTAGCCGCCGGGTCGTCCGGGACGGCAGGATAAACGCAATTGGATTGATTTTTATGACATTACAGCTTTGATTATGTATAAGTTGCGGATTATGGCTTTTTTTTAACTAAATGCAGTTTATAATCAGATTCATAAAGCTGGTACATGAGCTTACAGTTAAGGCAGACGAAAAAGACGTGTACCGGGAAAGGAGGATACAGGAATGGATACATTGATGATAGTGGGAATTATCCTGTTTATTGCGGGATTTATCCTCATCGCTGTTGAAATGGTGGTTCCGGGTTTCGGGGCGCCGGGAATCAGCGGCATAGCCTGTCTGGTAATCGGACTTTTCCTGACGGCGGATACCATTGAGGAGGGCGCGTTCATCACAGTCATAGTGCTGGCGCTGCTGGCCATCATGATGGCCATTATCCTGTGGATGCTGTCAAAGGGGAAGATACACTCGCCCATCATCCTGGAGGAAGAGCAGAAGAAGGATGAAGGCTATATCAGCTCCGTGGACCTGGATTACCTGCTGGGTAAAAAAGGGATTGCGGAAACGGATCTGAGGCCTACCGGCGTGGGTAACTTTGAAGGTGTCAATTTTGATGTAATTTCCGAAGGGAAATATATATCAAAGGGCGCTTCCCTGGAAATCATAAAAGTAAATGGCTCCAAACTGATCGTAAAACAACAGTAACTGTGAAGGCAGTGAACGGCTGCATAAAAATAGGCAGGAGATATTATAATGAGCAATACAATTGTTATAACATTAGTCGGCGTACTTGGCCTTCTTCTGGTTCTGTTTTTTATGAAGACCATGCCTGTTCCATGGATCTGAACTCTTAGAAGCAACGGTTTCGGAGGAATCGCAGAATAACTGTAACTGAAGGAACTAAAAAACTAAAAACAACCATAGTCAGGGGGTATCATAATGAGTAATATAGTAGTTATCACATTAATTGGCATTCTTGGCCTGCTTATCGTTTTATTTTTCATCTTTGTTCCCATAGGCCTGTGGATTTCTTCACTGGCTGCTAACGTAAAAATCAGCATTTTCAACCTCATCGGTATGAAGCTGCGGCGTGTGGTTCCGTCCCGTATCGTGCTTCCTCTGATTAAGGCCAGAAAGGCAGGCATGAATCTGGGGGTAAACCAGCTGGAAGCCCATTATCTGGCAGGCGGCAACGTGGACAATGTGGTTAATGCATTGATTGCATCGGAAAGGGCGGGCATAGAGCTTCCTTTTGAAAAGGCGGCGGCTATCGACCTGGCAGGCCGTGACGTCCTGGAAGCTGTAAAAATGAGCGTAAATCCCAAGGTCATCGAAACCACCAATGTATCGGCTGTGGCAAAGGATGGTATTGAACTTCTTGTAAAAGCAAGAGTAACCGTAAGAGCGGATCTGGAACGCCTGGTGGGCGGCGCCGGCGAAGCGACAATTCTGGCAAGAATCGGTGAAGGCATCGTAACTACCGTTGGTTCCGCACAGTCTCATAAGGAAGTGCTGGAGAACCCGGATGACATTTCAAAACGTGTCCTGAGCAAGGGGCTGGATTCCGGAACGGCTTTTGAAATCCTTTCCATAGATATTGCGGATATCGACGTGGGAAGAAACATCGGCGCCCAGCTGCAGTCCCTGCAGGCGGAGGCAGACAAGAATATCGCCCAGGCCAAGGCGGAGGAAAGACGTGCCATGGCTGTTGCGAAAGAACAGGAAATGCGCGCTTACGTGGTGGAAGCGGAAGCCGAGGTGCCCAAGGCGCTTGCTTATGCCCTGCGTGAAGGCAAAATGGGAGTTATGGACTATTATGAGCTTCAGAATCTGAAGGCGGATACCGATATGCGTTCCTCCATTTCAGGAGCGGGCAGCATTGACGTGGATCTGACCGGTGACGGAAGGAATGATTAATATGACCTTTAAAGGACTGACGGAAGAGCTTTCAAGGACATTAATATCGGAAAAAATGCAGCTGCAGGGCTATTTGGGTGCACAGCTCCCTTTTGCAGGCAGTACGTTCAAAAAAAAGAAGAAAACGGCAAAGATTGCCGCCCCGGAGTCCTTTCCTAAATGGGAGGAAGAGGCAGACATGGACGAGGTGCCGGAAGCGTTGATGCAGCAGGTGTCCCCGTCAGCCGGCCGGGCGGCGCAAAGGCCGCATCAGCAAGAAAAGTCCCGTATGCCGGAAGGCCGGGCGGCGCTGAGGCAGGCGGTCGTTTTTAGTGAAATTATCGGGGAACCGGTGTGCAGGAAAAGAAAAAGGAAAGCTTATGGCAATCAAAGTAATATTGGTCGAAGATGAAAGCGGCATACGGATGCTGCTGAAAAAAATCATAGAAAAGAAGGAAGAATTCCAGGTGGTGGGCGAATGCGATAATCTGGCGGATGCGGTGAGCCTCTTTGCCAGGCTGAAGCCGGAGGTTGTTTTCCTTGATATTGAAATCAACGGGGCAAGCGGTATAGACTGTGCCAAGATTATTGCCGACATGGAGCCTAAAACGAAAATCGTATTCGCCACGGCTCATTCAGAGTATATGTCCGAGGCCTTTGAGGTATATGCCTTTGATTACCTCATAAAGCCCTTCGACATTGAGAGAGTGGAACGCACGCTGGATCGGATTCTTTCCCTGCAGGAGCCGGAGCCTCTGGATCATCTGGATAAAATAGTACGCTACGAAAGAGGCCTGGACCGCCTGTTGGTAAAGGGCAGGGAAAGCATGAGCTTTGTGGATATCCAGGATATCATCCTGGTGCAGCGGGAAAATAACAGCACCGTTATCTACACAAAGCAGGATTCCTTCACCACGTCAGCCGGTCTGGGAGATATCGAAGCGAAGCTGGATCCGGATGTGTTCTTAAGAAGCCACAAATCCTACATTATTAACGTTTCAAAAATCAAAAAAATAGAACCCTACGGCCGCTGGACCTATATTGTGGCCTTCAAGGATATTGATAAGGATGCGCTGATTACGGCGGATAAATATGAGGAAATCAAGAAGCGTTTTTCCTGATAGCAAGAAGAACGCAACAGATCAAACAGGTCTGCGCATTTATTGCGCAGACCTGTTTGATCTGTTACAGAAGGAAACTTACCGGAGCTTCTCCCAGATTTCCTTCACATCACGGAACAGGAAATCCGGCTTGATATCCCCTTCCTCTATATCCGACAGGGTGGCTTCGCCGGAGAGCACACAGACAGCGTCCACACCAGCATTTTTACCGGTGGCGATATCCGTATACAGACGGTCGCCCACGATGACGGCCTCTTCCGGCAGGCAGCCGGTATTTTTCAGCACACAGTCCACCATGATGGGCTCTGGCTTGCCGATAAAGAATGGTTCCTTCCCTGTGGCGTTTTTCAGCATAATGCTCATGGAGCCGCAGTCCGGGATAAAACCGAAGCTTACCGGGCACACCAGATCCGGATTGGTAGCCAGATACACCACATCACGGCCCAGCATGATGCAGGTATTACGGATTTTTTCGGAGGTGTTTTCCGTATCAAAACCGATGAGGACAATGGAGGCGTTCTCATCCGGCTCCGTTACCACCGTAAGGCCGCTTTCCCGCAGCTCCGTTACCAGGGAACGGGTCCCCATGCAGTATACGGTCTGTCCGGGATAATTTTCACGGATGTACATGGCGGTGGCCTGGCTGGAGGTATAGAAGTCCTCAAAGCCCGCCTGTATGCCCATGCGGGTCACTTTTTCCACATAATCGTTTACGGACTTGGAGGAATTGTTGGTAATGAAAATATAACGGCCTCCGTGATCCTTAATCTGCTGCAGAAAATCGAGCGTGCCGTCAAAGATCTCATTTTCGTTGTAAATTGTGCCGTCCATGTCCAGCAGCCATAGTTTTTTCCGCTTTAATATATCTGCACAGCGGCCGTAAAAATCTGTTATCATGTGTGAACCTTCCTTTAATCAGAGTATGGCAGCATTTCGGCTGCCTGTTTGTATATTTGGCATTAACTGCGGGGAAACAATACAGTCATACCTAATATATCAAAGCACGTCCTTGGTGGCAATGATATTTACGCCGGTCCCGGCGGCATTTTCCAAAATCACATCCCCGATATGGACAGGGGCCTTCACCTTTACATTCTTAAGCGCCCTGACACAATCGGTAATTTTTCCTTTGGGGATGTCGGAAGCTGTTTTTACGGAAACAACAGGCAGCCGTCCGCCCTCCACGCGAACGGTGGTGGTGACGATACGGGTGGGGTTGGTGCATTCCTTTCTTGCATAGGCCTCGCCTCTGGGGCAGGTATTGCCTGTTACCCGGGTGACCTCCCCGTTTTCAAGGGTTACGGTAAGTGCGCAGCCTAAAGGGCAGTTAATACAGATGAGTTCACGCGTTTCCATTCGCTTCACCCCTTTCTACCTGGATGGTGATGGTTTCCGGTGCCTGGACGGACAGGAGATCGGATTTTTTTATAATTACCTGCTCCATTTCACCGGGAGCCAGCTTGTTTTTCTTCAGTCTGGCGATCTGCCTGTCATTTACATATACGCCGATATAACAGTTTTTATAAACATCGCCTACGCGGAAGCGGACGGTGAGGGTATCCTCCATATGGGAAGGGCGGATTTCCTGCGGAACCGTATAGCGGACGCCGTTTCTGGCCAGCAGGGATACCGGCCTGCCGTCATTGGCAGCCGTTTGTCCGCCGCGTATGTACTGCGCCGCATATTTTCCGGCTTTTTCCGCTTCCTCCGAAACATAATCAACCAGATCATGTACATGGAGCACATTGCCGCAGGCAAAGACGCCGGGAGTGCTTGTTTCCAGGCTCTCATTGACGCTGGGGCCGGAGGTGACGGGAGCCATAGCCACGCCCAGCTTCCCGGATAGCTCATTTTCAGGAATCAATCCCACGGAGAGAAGGAGGGTGTCGCAGGGAATGTATTCCTCCGTGCCGGGGACAGGCTTTCTGTTCTCATCCACCTTCGCCAGCGTTACGCCGCGCACCCGTTCCCTGCCGTCGATATCAACGACAGTGGTACTGAGTTTTAAAGGAATGCCGAAGTCGTCCAGGCACTGCACGATATTTCTCTGCAAGCCGCCGGAATAGGGCATAAGCTCCGCGACTACCTTAACTTTAGCGCCCTCCAGCGTCATGCGCCGCGCCATGATCAGGCCGATATCTCCGGAACCCAGGATGACGATTTCCTTTCCGGGCATAAAGCCTTCCATATTCACCAGCCGCTGTGCGGTCCCTGCGGAATAAATGCCGGCGGGGCGGTAGCCGGGAATATTCAGCGCGCCTCTGGGCCGTTCCCTGCAGCCCATGGCCAGGATGACTGCGGTGGCGGTGAGCCTCATCAGGCCGTCCTCACGGTTCATTGCCGTCACCGTTTTTTCGGAGCCCTCCCCAGCAGAGATATCAAGCACCATGGTATGCAGCTTATAAGGAATTTCCAGCTCCTTCACCTGGGAAATGAAGCGGGCGGCATACTCAGGGCCTGTCAGCTCCTCATGGAAGGTATGCAGACCAAAACCATTGTGAATGCACTGGTTCAGGATACCCCCCAGCTCATTATCCCGTTCCAGGATAAGTATTTTATCAATCCCGTTTTTCCGGGCGGAAACCGCCGCAGCCAGGCCGGCCGGGCCGCCTCCGATTATAATCAAATCATATTCAGCCATATTAATACCTTTCTGCATGGATACATGCATTGTCGCTTTTTGACAGCAGTCCGGACAACAGAACTGTCACGCTCTTTATACAGGGGTTACAGATTTTCCTTGGTGGAGCCGGTGAGCAGATAGGAATCTTTGCCGGATTTTGTCAGCTCCAGGGAGGAAACCTGCAGTTCCCTGGTAAGTATCTCCATTACCCTGGGAGAACAGAAGCCCGACTGACAGCGTCCCATGCCCGCGCGGGTACGGCGTTTGACGCCATCCAGTGAACGCGCTCCCAAAGGCCTTTTGATAGCGTTGATAATTTCTCCCTCCGTGACCATTTCACAGCGGCAGATGACATTCCCGTAGGCAGGATCCTTGGCCACAAGCCGGGCGATTTCCTCGGGTGTGCTTTCCGCCACGCAGGGGATATCCTTCCGGCTGGAATGGAAATTCACCTTCTTTTTGGCTTCCAGTTTTTCCGCAATCTGCTCCGCCAGGAAGCAGCCGATGGCCGGCGCGCTGGAAAGGCCGGGGGAATCGATGCCTGCCGCGTTGAAAAAGCCTTCCGCGTCCTCCGCTTCCCCTAGAACAAAATCCCCGTCATCCTCGGTGGCGCGCAGTCCGGCAAAGGAGGTGATAGCCATGTTAAGCGGTATCTTTTCCGCGCTCAGCCGCGCTTTTTCCATTACCTGGGCAAGGCCTTCCGCGGTGGTGTTCACCGCTTCCTTGTCGGTAATGTCTTCCGCGGTAGGCCCGGTAAGCAGGTTGCCATGCACGGTAGGCGTGATGAGGATTCCCTTGCCCAGCTTTGTGGGCTGCTGGAAAATCGTATGGGAAACAAAATTTCCCGCCTTTTTATCCAGAAGGATATACTCCCCTTTCCTGGGAGTGATATGAAGCTTCCTTCCGCTCACCATATTGTTGAACCGATCCGCATAAACGCCTGCGGCATTCACAATGCAGCGTGTTTCATAAATTCCTGCGGAGGTGGTAATGCGATAACAGTCCGCCGTTTTTTCAATGTTCTCTGCTTCCGTATTAAAATGGAACTCCACGCCGTTCTCAAAGGCATTTTCCGCAAAAGCGATTGTCATCTTAAAGGGACAGACAATCCCGCCTGTGGGGGCATCCAGCACGGCTGTCACCTCAGGCGACAGATTCGGCTCCAGCTCATGTATTTCCTCTCCGGAAACGATACGCACATCGGGAACGCCGTTGGCTTCGGCGCGCTCCCTGAGTACCTCAAGCCCGGGCAGATCCTTTTCATCAAAACAGAGAACCAGGGAGCCATTTCTTTTAAATGGAAAATCCAGTTCTTTGGAGAGCGCATCCATCATGCGGTTTCCCGCCACGTTCATTCTGGCCTTCAGCGTGCCGGGAACCGCATCGTACCCCGCATGGATAATGGCGCTGTTGGCCTTGGAGGTACCGCAGCACACATCCTCCTCCCGCTCCAGGACAGCCAGCTTCAGCTGGTAACGTGACAGCTCTCTGGCAATGGCGCAGCCTGTAACACCCGCGCCTATTACGATTACATCATACATATTTTCCTCCATTCTGCCGCCTGCGCGGCCCTTCGGCTGCAAAACCATAAGAAAAAGACAGCCCAAAAACACATACCCACAGGGTATGCCTTTTTGCTGTCTCCTTTTCTCCTGCAAATACAATATTCAGTTCCGCAAATCTTTTTTGTAAGTGTTCAGTACCCTCACAGTTGCTTTTTACATAAACCAGACCTTCCGGTTGGTGGTGGATATGGAAATCGCCCCCGCATTCAGCGCCGCCATAATGTCCTCCCGATCCGTGATCAGGCCGCCGGCAATGACCGGGATTCTTCCTTCTGCACAGATGCGCCGTATCACCTTGGGCATCAGGCCGGGAAGAACTTCAATAAAATCAGGATGTACCGATTCGGATTGTCTCCGGATGTTTTCGAAGGCCATGGAATCAATGGCGAAGAAACGCATGACGGTGAACATCCCCAGCTCCTTTGCCTGTCGTATCAGCGCCGGTTTTGTGGATATGATACCGTCAGCGGCGGTGGTGCTGTGGATAAAGCTCACCGCAATTTCCTTTCCGGAAAGCCCTGAAATCAAATCCAGGTGGACAATCACTGTTTTACCGGCATCCTTCAGCCGCCCCACGATTCCGGAAATACTGCAGATATCCCCATACAGGACAAATACAATCCGGATTTCGGAGTCAAGGCAGGCCCGCAGCCCCTCTTCGTCTTTTACGGCGGCGATTACGGGACAATCCTCAAACTGTTCCATCAATAGCTTATTCATGCATATACCTCTGAAGTCCATGTAAAATATCCCTCGGCCGCCTCAGTCCTGAAGGCTGCTGGCTGACGGCCTTTACGGCAGTACAGCATGAAAGGGCGCCTGCCCCGCTGCCTGTGGGAATAAAAAAAGACAAACGAAAACAGGCTCTTTGTAAAAGCCCATTGTTTTGTCTCCTGTCTCTGAATTCATTTTAGCACAGCAGAGTGGCAAACGCAAGAAAATAGTCTGAATTATTGACACTATCACACGCAATTAGTGTTACTGTTCACTCCGTGACCAATAACTGCATAAATCCATTAAAAATCGCCTGCGGCGATGGGATTTATGCACTCTTGAATCACTTTCTTACGTACTGTGCAGTAAATGCACAGTACTGAGTGAACAGTAACCAATTAATTTCTGCTTACATCCCGCAATTAAGAAAGACTTGACTTTTCCCTGCGGGGGAGGGTGTATATTATGTATATCGGAAGCTGTTCAGAAGGCGGGGGCCTTCTGGGGAAAAGCGGAGAGGAGGAAAAATATGTATCGTATCGGTGAATTTTCCAGGATTACAAGCCTGACGGTAAAAGCGCTGCGCTATTATGATGAAGAAGGAATCCTCAGCCCCTCGGAGCGGGATAAGAACGGATATCGCCTGTATAATGAAACGGATTACGAGAAGGCAAGACAGATCGTTTTGCTTCGGGAGCTGGATTTTTCCATTATGGAGATTAAGGATGTGCTTTCCGCCTGTGTGGGAGAAGAGGATCTGGCTTTCTTTCTCAAAGAAAAGCAGGCGCAGGTCCGGCAGCGTATCTCTAAGGAAAAGGCATTGTTAAAAAAGCTGGAGGAAGCCCTTCCCTCCGGAACGGAAGCCTCCGCTGTGAACCGCAGCTATACGCTGGAGCGGAAAACGGCGGAAGAGCTTCTTGTTATTTCCATCCGTTTCAGGGGAAAATATCCGGAGGTGGGCAAATACGCCGGCAGACTGTTTAAGGCGGCAGGAAGCAAGGCCTGCGGAGCACCCTTCAGTCTGTATTATGATGAAGAATACAGGGAGGAAGCGGATATTGAGCTTTGCCTTCCTGTAAGCAGCCGGATAGCGGTCCCGGAGATTACCTGCAGGAGACTGCCTGGAATCACGGCGCTGTGTACGATGCATGAGGGCAGCTATGAGGAGCTTGGCGCGGCCTATAAGGCGCTGCTGGACGGCGCCGCGGAGAGAAAGCTGATACCGCAAGGCCCCTCCCGCGAGATATACCTGAAAGGTCCTGGCGCCATTTTCCGGGGAAACCCGGCGCACTACAGGACAGAACTGATGCTGCCGGTGGCGGAAGAACCGGGAAAGGATAATTATGTCGGATAAATATGATTTCAAAAAAGAATACAGACAGCTGTACCAGACGAAGACGGATCCGGTGGTGATACAGGTTCCCCCCAGAAAATATCTGTGTGTGGACGGCTTCGGGGATCCGAATACCAGCCGGGAATATCAGGATGCGGTTGCGCTCCTGTATGGTATCACTTATACAATAAAAATGAGCAGGACAGAAGCGCCTGCGCAGGGCTATTTTGACTATGTGGCGCCTCCGCTGGAGGGCTTCTGGGATATTGATGGGAAAGGCTTTGACGGACACCGGATTACGGATAAGGAACGCTTTGCCTGGACTTCCTTTATGGCGGTGCCCGATTATGTTACCCCCCAGGTGCTGAAATGGGCTGCGGAAAAGCTGCGTACCAAAAAGCCGGGGTTAAATCCGTCGGCAGTTCGCCTTGAAATTTTTGAGGAAGGACTGTGTGTGCAGTGCATGCATGTGGGAACCTATGACAGTGAACCGGAAACCATCCGGCGGATGAATGAGTTCCTGGAGCAGGAAGGCTATGAAACGGACATCACTCCACAGAGGAGGCACCACGAGATTTACCTGGGGGATCCGAGGAAACAGGCGCCGGAAAAAAGAAAAACCATAATCCGCCACCCCATAAAACGCAAAGCAGTACCTGTGGAATAACTGAACAATTGCCGCCAAAACATCAAAAAAACGGCCCGGAAGGCCTGACACTCTGTCACGGCTTCCCGGGCCGGCATTGTTTCCGCCCTGATGCGAATTGCCTGCATTGCTTTTAAACACAAAAAAAAGCACCAACCCCGAAGCTCTTAAGTCTTCAAAATCGGTACTTTCAAAGTGCGCCTTCAGGGGCTCGAACCCTGGACACCCTGATTAAGAGTCAGGTGCTCTACCAACTGAGCTAAAGGCGCTTATTCCTTTGTTTTATCTTCCGCAGTGCAGGACTTATTATATTATATAAATTTCATTTTTGCAATACCTTTTTTAAAAAAAATTAAGAAATTTTTTCACCTGCTTTAAGAATACTATAAAGTATGTTATTATTGTAACCATTCAGGCAGGTTTGCGAATTCACTGCGCAAACCGTGAGAAAACGTGGTGGCAGCAAGTATCCGCCCCTCGCCGAAGGCGACTTATAATGGGCGGATGCAGTAACAGTTCGGCCGAAAGCTGAACTGTTACTTATTATTCCGGAGAATTGAAAGAAATAATGATAGAAACGATAAGAGGTGCTATAATGATTTTTGACAGTCATGCACACTATGATGATGAAGCCTTTGATGCGGACAGGGAGGCGCTCCTTGACAGCTTTCCCGCAAATGGCATCGGCTGTGTGGTAAATGCCGGCGCAAGCTTTGCTTCAAATAAAAAAACAATGGAGCTGATTTCCCGGTATCCGTTTCTGTATGCAGCGGTGGGAATCCATCCCGAACATGCGGATGCCCTGGATGATAAAGGCCTGGAATGGCTCCGGGAACAGTTTTCCAATCCCAAGGTAGTGGCGGTGGGAGAGATCGGCCTTGACTACTACTGGGATGAGCCGGACCGTGAAATTCAGAAGAAGGCCTTTATCAGCCAGCTGGCTCTTGCCCGGGAGGTAAAGCGTCCCGTGGTAATTCATTCCAGGGACGCCTGTCTGGATACCCTGGATATTATGAGGGAAGAATACGGAAAAGGAGAACCTGCGGTTATTCACTGTTTTTCTTATTCCAGGGAGGCGGCCAGAGACTTCCTGAATCTGGGATACATGATCGGAATCGGCGGCGTGGTAACCTTTAAAAATGCCAGGAAGGTTAAAGAAGCGGTGGAGTACATCCCCATAGACAGGATCCTTCTGGAAACGGACTGCCCGTATTTAGCGCCGGAGCCGAACCGGGGAAAAAGAAATTCTTCCCTGAACCTTCCTTATGTTGCAAAGCAGATAGCGCAGCTGAAGGGCATGACGGCGGAAGAGGTGGTGGAAATCACGGATTTAAACGCCAGGAAATTTTATGGAATCAATTAAAAAACGCAGCAGGCCTTATACCGGCCCATTATCTGCGGCAGTGATACAGGCTTCATCAGCATATGGTACGGAGGAGATTTTATGCCCAAAATAGGTACGCCCGGCAGAACAGTTGAGGTACTTCAGAAATATCAGTTTAACTTTCAGAAAAAATACGGCCAGAACTTCCTGATAGAACCCCAGGTGCTGGAAACAATCGTGGACGCGGCACACATACAGGCGGATGACTGTGTGCTGGAAATAGGCCCCGGTATCGGAACCATGACCCAGTATCTGGCGGAACAGGCCAGGGAAGTTGTGGCGGTGGAGATAGATAAGGCCCTGATCCCCATCCTGCAGGACACCCTTTCCGAGTATCCCAATGTTACTATAATCAATGAGGATATTCTCAAGGTAGATCTGGAAAAACTGGTAAAAGAGAAAAATGACGGCCGCCCTGTAAAGGTAGTGGCAAACCTTCCCTATTATATAACCACCCCCATCATCATGCAGCTGTTTGAAAGCCATGTGCCGCTTCACAGCATAACCATCATGGTGCAGACCGAGGTGGCCCAGCGGATGCAGGTGGGGCCGGGGACAAAAGACTACGGAGCGCTTTCCCTGGCGGTCCAGTATTATTCCCGCCCGGAAATTATCATCCATGTGCCTCCTACCTGCTTTATCCCCAGACCTAACGTGGGAAGCACTGTAATCCGGCTGACCAGGTATGAAAAGCCTCCGGTTGAGGCTGCGGACGAAAGCTTTTTATTCAGCCTGATCCGGGCGTCCTTTAACCAACGCAGAAAGACGCTGGTAAACGGCCTGAGCAATGCATCCGGCCTGAATCTGTTCAAAGCACAGATTACGGAGGCGCTGGAGCAGATGGGACTGCCCGCCAATGTACGTGGAGAAACCTTCACACTGGAGCAGTTCGCCCGCCTGTCTGAGCTTTTGTACCGGAAAAAATAAAAAAAGGAGAGGGAATATGGCTGATTATCTGGTGAATTTATATGATATGGATCCGTCCTGGTCTCCGGAAAAGCTGGAGGAGGCAGGAATCACCATCCGCCGCGTCCTCAGCCCGGATAAAGGAAAGGTAATGGAGTTCGTCCGTAAATATTATGAGGGCGGCTGGGAAAGCGAATGTGAACACGCCTTTTCCCACGATCCCATCACCTGCTATATCGCGGTGCAGAAAGGGGAAATCATCGGCTTTTCCTGCTTTGATGCCACGGCAAAAGGCTATTTCGGCCCAATCGGCATCAGACCGGATGAGAAAGGGCACGGCACCGGCCAGGCTCTCCTGCGCGCAGCGCTGCTTGGCATGCGGGAGGCGGGCTATGGCTACGCGGTCATCGGCTGGGCGGAGCACGCGGAAGGCTTTTACCGCAAAAGCCTGAAAAAAGTCTTTGAGATACCTGATTCCCAGGCGGAAAATACCATTTACCGTACGCTGACGATATTTTAACGACAGAAGGATCCGCAGAGGAAAGCTTAATAAACCAACAGTATGGAGAAAATATGATTGAAGCAATCTGTTTTGATATGGACGGCATACTATTCGACACGGAAAGACTGAGCGTGGAAAGCTGGATTGCTGTTGCCGAAAAATTAGGACTGGGAAACATTGAAAAAGGAGTATACGGCTGCATCGGACTGAACCGTACGGACTGCCGCATTTTCCTGAAGGAGGTTTACGGAGAGGACTTCCCCTATGATTATTTCAGGGAACAGACCTCCGCCCTTTTCCAGGAAAGAGTGGAAAAAGAAGGACTTCCTATGATGAAGGGAGCCGGGGAGCTCCTGACCTGGCTGCAGGAAAAAGGCGTAAAGATCGCCCTGGCATCCTCCACCGGACAGGAAAAGGTGCTCAGCCATCTGCGCAGAGCGGATTTTACGGACTTTTTCCAGGTGGTAATCGGCGGGGATATGGTGGAGCACAGCAAGCCTCTTCCTGATATTTATTTGAAGGCATGCGAGCTGCTGGGGGTGAAGCCGGAGAACGCCATTGCCATAGAGGACTCGCCCAACGGCATTCGTTCCGCAGCGGCAGCAGGCATGCTTCCTGTCATGGTGCCTGATATGGTGGAACCTACGCCCGAAATAGAAGAATTGCTCTATCACAAATGCGACAGTCTTTTTGCTGTCAGGGATTTTCTGGAGGATATGCTGTGATGCTGACTCAGGTGCAAAAGCTGCAGTTGAAAAATGCGGTGCAGCGGGTGCTTCATGTGCCCGGAAATTATCGCGGCGGCCCGATAGAAATGGCGGTGGTGGCCGATTACTCCGCAGACGGGGAAGCTTTGGCCGAATGCGGCAAGGAAATTGTGGCCGTACTCAAGTCCATGGGGGATACCTTCCGTAATGTGCGTCTGAACCTGGTCAGATGGAAAGCGGATGACGACATTAATCACGAAATATCCGCCCTTGCCTATTTGCAGACAGGAAGCGCCTTTCAGGATTATGAACCTTTTGCTTCCCGGAAAAGGCTGGAGCTGCTCTGCGGACAGCTGAAAATGTTTCAGGCCCGTTCCCGGCTGCTGCTTCTTATCACAGACGGGGACTTGATTATAGAGGATCAGGCCCTGCTGCGGGAGAACCTGAACCCCTTCCTGTACAGAAAGCTGATATTGATAACTCCGGAAGGGATAAAGCAGGGAAGCAGCCTTCTGCAGAATAATGAATAAAAGGGCAGCTATTCAGTCAGGTCAGTGCCCTTGCTGCCGGGGCCTGCGCTTTACGCTGACACGGTTACTCTGACACAGCTACTGAAAAAGGAGGTAATTTATGAGTCAGGCATTGATTTGGGCGGCCGGCGGAACCGGCTTTACGTTCCTGATGACAACGCTGGGCGCCGCTATGGTATTTCTGTTCCGCGGCGAGATCAATATGAAAATACAGAGGGTCTTTCTGGGATTTGCGGCGGGAGTTATGATTGCGGCGTCCGTATGGTCCCTGCTGATCCCTGCGATTAATGAGGCGGAAAAGGCAGGAGGCATCGGATGGATTCCGGCAGCGGGCGGTTTTGTGCTGGGCATTCTCTTTCTGCTCCTGATGGATCAGCTGCTTCCCCATCTGCATGCTGGTTCTTCGGAACCGGAGGGAATGACTTCTTCCTGGAAGCGTACCACGCTTCTTGTCATGGCCGTCACCCTGCACAATATCCCTGAGGGAATGGCGGTAGGCCTTGCATTCGCCATGGCGGCGCAGAACATGGGGATGGAGGCGGGAGCCGCCGCCGCATTTGCGCTTGCCCTGGGTATCGGTATCCAGAACTTCCCCGAAGGCGCGGCAATATCACTGCCTCTGCGCCAGGAAGGAATCCCTACCTGGAAAGCCTTTCTGTATGGCAGCCTTTCAGGTATTGTGGAGCCGGTTTTCGGAATTCTTGTTGTGCTTGTGGCCGGAGGAATCCAGCCGCTGATGCCCTGGCTTCTCAGCTTTGCAGCCGGTGCCATGATGTATGTGGTGGTGGAAGAGCTGATTCCGGAAGCACATCTGGGAGAGCATTCCAATGTGGGAACCCTGGGGGTTATGGTCGGTTTCCTCATTATGATGATACTGGATGTGGCACTGGGATGAATTAATGGCCGGATGTCCTGCCGCGGGCTGCGGGACACATCCGGCCTCCCGCCAGCCATTAAGCTGGCATGCCGGTGTTAATGCACGCGTATCTGTTAGGCCCGCTGTACATAAAAATAAATTGGGAGGAATTACAAATGGAAAAATCAAAGGTTTATTTTACAACAATGAAAACTTCTTTTTCTGAGAATCTGCCTCAGAAGCTGGAACGTCTGATTAAAACGGCAGGAATCGGAAACATTGATTTCAGCAACAAGTACGCCGCTATAAAAATGCACTTCGGCGAGCCAGGCAACCTGGCATATCTGCGTCCCAACTACGCCTCAGTGGTGGTAAAGGTAATCAAAGAACTCGGCGGCAAGGCCTTCCTCACGGACTGCAACACACTGTATGTGGGCGGTAGAAAGAATGCCCTGGATCACATAGATGCAGCCTACCAGAATGGTTTTTCCCCATTTTCCACCGGCTGCCATGTCATCATTGCCGATGGACTGAAGGGAACCGATGAAGAACTGGTTCCCGTAGAAGGCGGGGAATATGTAAAGGAAGCCAAAATCGGCCGCGCCATTATGGATGCGGATGTTTTTATCACTCTCAGCCATTTCAAGGGACACGAAGCCACCGGTTTCGGCGGCGCGCTCAAGAATATCGGCATGGGCTGCGGATCCCGCGCCGGCAAGATGGAAATGCACAACGCAGGCAAGCCCTATGTGGAGCAGGAAAACTGCATCGGCTGCGGCCGCTGTATCAAAATCTGCGCCCATGATGCTCCCTCCATTACAGACGGCAAGGCCTCCATTGACCACGACAAATGTGTTGGCTGCGGCCGCTGCATCGGAGTCTGCCCCATGGATGCCGTCTGCACTCCCGGAGATGAAAGCAATGATATCCTCAACCGTAAAATAGCGGAATACAGCAAAGCCGTGGTAACCGGACGCCCCCACTTCCATATCAGCCTTGTAGTGGATGTTTCCCCCAACTGCGACTGCCATTCCGAAAACGATATTCCCATCGTTCCTGATGTGGGAATGTTTGCCTCCTTTGATCCGGTAGCACTGGACGTAGCCTGTGCAGATGCGGTAAATAAACAGCCCGTTATCAGCGGCAGCCAGCTTGACCGGATGCCCCATGTACACCATGACCACTTCATTGATTCCGCTCCGGAGACCAACTGGCACTCCTGCATTGAACATGCGGTGAAAATCGGCCTTGGCAGCGACCAGTATGAGTTGATTGAAATCTGATATAGTACATAATCTGACAAAATACATAAAAAAGAATCAGAAAAGCCCGGACTGGCAGTTTATTAAAACGCCTGTCCGGGCTTTTATATGCTCCCTAAAAGCACAAATCGGCTTTTATTTATCCGAAGCAAATCTTTCCGCCTGCTCCTGAATCAGCGCCTGATCCTCAAAATAGTTGATCTTCATCGCATTCTTCACCTCGGACAACGTCCTGGCGGCCTCTGCCTCGGCAGCCTCGCTGCCCTCCTTCAGGATCCGGTAAATTTCAGGAATATCCTTTTCAAATTCCTTTCTCCGTTTCCGAATGGGTTCCAGCTCCTCCTGCATTACATTATTCAGGAATTTCTTTACCTTAACATCTCCCAGGCCGCCGCGCGCGTAATGATCCTCCATTTCCTGAAGATTCTGATAATCAGGGCAGTAGCGTTCAAAATGTTCATCCCGGCAGAATGCTTCCAGATAAATAAATACCGGGTTTCCTTCCACCTTTCCAGGATCCTGTACACGCAGATGACCGGGATCGGTGAACATGGACATGATTTTCTGCTTTACATCCGCTTCACTGTCGGACAGATAAATACAGTTATTCAGGGATTTGCTCATCTTTGCCTTCCCGTCAATACCCGGCAGGCGCAGACATACCTTGTTGTCAGGCAGCAGGATATTAGGGTCTGTAAGTGTTTCCCCATATACGGAATTGAACTTGTGGACGATTTCCTTCGTCTGCTCAATCATGGGCGCCTGATCCTCGCCTACCGGAACTGTGGTGGCATGGAACGCGGTAATATCCGCCGCCTGGCTGATAGGATAGGTAAAAAAGCCCACAGGAATGCTTGTCTCAAAATTACGCATCTGAATTTCAGACTTCACGGTAGGATTCCTCTGCAGCCTGGAAACGGTAACCAGATTCATATAATAAAAAGAAAGCTCGCACAGTTCAGGAATCTGGGACTGAATAAAAAGAGTGGACTTTGCCGGATCAAGCCCGCAGGACAGATAATCCAGCGCCACTTCAATAATATTCTGACGCACCTTCTCCGGATTGTCTGCATTATCGGTCAGCGCCTGCGCATCTGCGATCATAATAAAAATCTTATCATATTCTCCGGAATTCTGAAGCTCCACTCTCCGCTTCAGGGAGCCTACATAGTGCCCAACATGAAGCGGACCGGTAGGGCGGTCGCCCGTTAAGATAACTTTGCTCATGATAATTCTCCTGTCACATAAGAAAATATATTTTACTGCGTTCTATTTTACTCGTTCTCCGGGGGATATGTCCAGTGAATCCGCTTATTTTTTATAAAAACAGCCATAACGGACAAATCCTCTCCGCTGCCTTTTGAAAATTGCGCCTGCCTACAGCATAAGATACAGGGTAAATGCATAACATAAGCTTTATATTTTTTTTATAATTAAATTAGCACTCACCTCTTGACAGTGCTAACAATGCATGTTATAAATGTTATAGAACAACAAAGGGGAACGGCAGACAAGCCGGAGACCTCTTATAAATAATAAGAAATCAGGAGGAATGAACTATGTTAATCAGAAACAACTTTTTCAATGACTTTTTCGGTGATATGTTTGATGACCCGTTTTTTAACAGAGGATACGCTCCTCAGACCCAGCTGATGAAAACAGATATCCGCGAGAAGGACGGACAGTACCTTCTGGAAATCGAAGTTCCCGGCTTTACCAAAGATGATGTAAAGGCCGAATTAAAGGAAGGCTACCTCACCATTACCGCAGACAGGAAAGAGCCTGTGGAAAGAGCGGATGAGAGAACAAAGTATGTAAGGAAAGAAAGATATTACGGAACCATGAAGAGAACCTTCTATATCGGCGAGGAGATTACGGAGAATGAAATCCATGCAGCCTTCAAGGACGGAATTCTGAAGATTATGATTGATAAGCCTCAGCCCAAGAAGATTGAAGAAGAGAAGACAATCATCCCTATTGAAGGCTGACGGACTTCCTTCAGGGTTCAGTGATTACCCTCCGATACTGCCGGCGGTAACCGGTTTTATATAGATAAAGGACAATACCAGTCCCAGACTGTTAAAATACCCTCCCCCTTTAATCCTTTGTTATCATGTTAAAAGGAACCTGCTTCCGATGGCAGACAGCCCACGGAAGCAGGTTCCTTTTTGCAGATACTCCTGTAATCCCACAAAATCATCTTAATTTTCATCAATAAAACTGCGGCATATCACTGTAAAACCGCTACAGTCCGCCCGCGGCTTACACAAGCTTCAAAATATCCCAGGGCTCCGCCAGCCGTACATCTGCGGCTATGGCCTCCGGATTTTTACACCCCCACAGAGCCAGCGCGCGTTTTACCCCTGCGCTCCCGGCACACTGCATATCATAAATGCTGTCGCCGATATAAACAGCCTGTTCCGGAGAAATTCCCGCTTTCTTCAGATAATAAAGCATAGGTCCTGGACTGGGTTTATGCTCCGGGGTATCCGAGGAAGTAACAGAGATGGTAAAATATTTCTCCAATCCCAACGGTATCATATCATGTTCATACTCTTCCTGATTTTTCGACGTTATTGTCCCCAGAATAATTCCCTTATCCCTCAAATGCTCCAGAATCTCCGGAATATCAGGATAAATGGAAACATCATTGGCATGCGAATTATAGAAGGCATCCCATTTTTTCAGCTTCTCAGGAATTCCATCCTCAATCCCCAGCTGTGCCAGAGCCTGGCTCCCCGGGATTCCCAGACAGAAATATAACTGCTCCGGCGCATATTGGCTCCCCTTTTCTTCCAACAGCAGCTCCTGAAGCCCTTTTATAATAGCCTTTTCCGTATTAATCAACGTTCCGTCGATATCAAAGATAAAATGACGCTCCTGCATCAGGCATCCCCTTCCGGTATAAAACCTTCAAAAATGAACAATGTAAAGTCCTTCCGGCATTCATCCATTTCTTTCTGGGAACGGATTGTCCATCCCACCGAAAGCGCATGATAGAAGCCGCAGCAAATCCTTCTTGACAAATCATCCCGGTAAAGCCAGTTGTAAGCAATAAAATCCGGCCTGGCCGCAATGTTGGAAAGCATTTTGCTCAACAGGAAAAAAGGAAGGCTGCAATTTTTGTTCTCCTTGTTGAAATTCGTGCAAAGCTGCCCCCGGAACACATCAGGCCGGTGCTTCCTGTACCAGATAAGCGCGGAAGGATGAAAAGATTCAATACAGTAAACACCCTGGTATCCCCTCAGCTGTTCATTGACTGCCTCAGGAATCCTGTCATCCCTCTTATCCATTTTGATTTCAATGATAAGAGGAACCTGTCCGTTTACCAGAGTAAGGAATTCCTGAAAAGTAGGAATCCGCTCCTGCGTCCCTGCCAGGGAAAGTTGCTTAAGCTCCGCCAGGGTCAATTCATTCACCCGTTTCTCCACACCGCACATACGTGTCAGGGTAGCATCATGAAAAACCACCGGAATGCCGTCCTTTGAAAGCTGCACATCCATTTCCATGCCAAACCCCTTCTCAATGGCCAGCCTGAATGCTTTCATGGAATTCTCCGGAACTCCGGCTTCCAAATCGTGAAGCCCGCGGTGCGCATAATATTGATGAAGCAGTGCGCTGCAGTCCGGCTTATGCAGCCTTGGCATAATCAAGATCATATAAAGCAGAAATAAAAGCAAAATAACAACAATAAGAACTACTAACGTGTGCATGAAAAAAACTCTCCTTTATCTTAAGTCTGAAAATAAGTCTGCATAACCCCATCACTACAATAGTATAAAGCTCTTTTCCTGAAATGTCATTCCAAAAAAACAGGTTGCAATACACACCCGCTCCGTATAAAATGCACATATCAGAAACTGTACGCGCAGCATTGCGCAGAGAGGAGCCAATATGAAATTCAGTTTTGCCCATAACAATTTAAACGTAACGGATCTGGATAAATCACTCCGTTTTTATGAAGAGGCTCTTGGCCTGAAGGCCGCCCGCACCAAAGAAGCCTCCGACGGGAGCTTCATCCTTGCATTCCTGACCGACGGTGTTACGCCTCATCAGCTGGAGCTGACCTGGCTGAGAGACTGGGAAAAAGATTCCTATGATCTGGGAGACAACGAATTCCACCTGGCCTTTGCTGTTGATGACATGGAGGCTGCCCATGCGAAGCACAGGGAAATGGGCTGCATCTGCTTTGAAAATGAGGCTATGGGAATCTATTTTATAGCCGATCCTGACGGCTACTGGATAGAAATTATTCCCGCGTAGCCTCCGGATCCAGGGAAAGGCCGAACATGTCGGCGCATATCTGTCTGCCGCTTTCGGTACGAAAGATACGCCGCAGGACCTGTCCGGCCGTTTCCCTTGACTCATTTCCTTCGTATAGGTTTACCAGAAAATCGGCCTCCACCAGAATCTGATAATCCAAACCGTTGATGTCCGTGTAAGTATGATGATGTGCGATCAGATAACACACCCTGTCAATCACCGAATCCTCAAAATCCAGCGTTTCCAGCATTGCCCTGGCAATGACCGGTCCCTCCAGCTCCTGATGCTTTCCATCCGCGTCCCCGTACTTTTCTTCGCTTACCTTAATTCCGATATCATGTACAATCGCGGCAATCTCAAGAATATTCTGTTTCTCATCCCCAAGCTTCTCCAATTTTCCTATGACGCCCGCAAAATCATGCACCTTTATGAAATGCTGTATCCGGCAGGGATCATTTGCATAATAACTGATCATTGTCTTAATTAGAAGCGCCTTCTTATCCATCGTAATTCCACCTTTCAGAGCCTTTTCTTTCTTCCTATTCTATGACAACTGCAGGCGGCCCACAAGAGCAAATCAGTGCTGTACCCCGAAAACGCTGATGACAAGAAAATAAAACTATAATATAATGAAAACAATCGCAGCAGTACGGACACAGGAAAGGATTGGACTGATGAGAACAATACAGCTATCGGAAATTACCGATAATATAAAAGAAATGTGTATAGAAGCAAATCATGTTCTGACGCCTGACATGGCAAAAGCGTTGGAAACTGCCGCCCGCCGTGAAAAATCACCGCTGGGACAGAAGGTTTTGGGACAACTGCAGGAGAACCTGCAGATTGCCGGTCAGGACCGGATCCCCATTTGCCAGGACACCGGCATGGCCGTCGTATTCCTGGAAATAGGCCAGGATGTCCATTTTGAAGGAGGGATTCTTGAGGATGCGGTAAACGAAGGAATCAGGCAGGGCTATGCGGAAGGCTATCTGAGAAAATCCGTTGTAGGAGATCCTCTCCTTCGTGAAAATACGAAAGACAATACTCCTGGAATCATCCACTACAGCATAGTTCCCGGTGAACAGGTCAAAATAACCGTAGCCCCCAAAGGCTTTGGAAGTGAAAACATGAGCCGTGTTTTTATGCTGAAGCCCGCAGACGGCATGGAAGGGGTAAAAAATGCAATTCTTACCGCGGTGCGTGATGCCGGACCCAATGCCTGTCCGCCCATGGTGGTAGGCGTCGGTATCGGAGGAACCTTTGAAAAATGTGCTCTCATGGCAAAACAGGCTCTCACCAGACCGTTGGATGATTCATCAAACATACCTTATATAAAAGAAATGGAAGATGAACTTTTGGAAAAAATCAATAAAACCGGAATCGGACCGGGCGGGCTGGGCGGGACAACCACCGCGCTGGGAGTGAAAATTAATACATACCCGACCCATATAGCGGGGCTTCCTGTAGCCGTTAATATCTGCTGTCACGTCAACCGCCATTCAGTACGCACCATATAATACCCATTATATGGTAGTTCTTCGCGCAGGTAATACAATATCTGCTGATGTTACATTATATAATAAGAAGAGAACCGTTATCCGGAAGGAGATTGCCATGGAAAAACATATGAAAGTGCCCTTTGCCAGAGAGGAAGCGGCCGCCCTGAGGGCAGGAGATTACGTTTACCTGACGGGAACAATATATACGGCAAGAGATGCCGCTCATAAAAGGATGTATGAGACACTGCAGAAGGGCGGAAGCCTTCCCTTTGATATCAGAGGAAACGTGATTTACTATATGGGACCATCTCCCGCCAGGCAGGGACACCCTATTGGTTCCGCCGGTCCCACCACGGCCAGCCGCATGGACAAGTATACCCCCGCGCTTCTGGATCTGGGGTTACAGGGAATGATTGGAAAAGGGAAAAGAACGGAAGCGGTGAAACAGGCAATGATCAGGAATACCGCCGTTTACTTTGCTGCCGTAGGGGGAGCCGGCGCCCTGCTTTCTAAATCCATTATATGCTCAGAGGTGATAGCTTATGAAGATCTGGGCACTGAAGCTGTCCGCCGGCTGGAGGTAAAGGACTTTCCTGTAATCGTTGTAATGGACAGTGTGGGAAATAACCTTTATGAAACCGCCCTGGAAGAATACCGTACCGAATAAAATAAAGATAAGAAAGAGAAAGATATTATGAGAATAGCTTTGATGGTCCTCAGACTTTTCTTTAAAGCCTTTTACTACTTTGGCCGCATCTGGTGGTGCAGCATCCATGAAAACATCAGTTATGAGGAAGGTTTCCGCTGGGCGAAGAAGACAACGCTTGCAGCTAACCGTGCCGGCCGCGTCAAAATAGAAGCCCATGGCCTGGAGAATTTACCGGATAAAGACGGATTTATCATGTTCCCCAACCATCAGGGCCTTTTTGACGGGCTTGTATTCCTGGAGTCCTGTCCCAGGCCCTTTGCCTTTGTCATGAAAAAAGAAGCGGCCAATATCATTCTCCTCAAACAGGTCCGCAAGGCTCTCGGGGCCCTTACCATTGACAGGGAGGATTTAAGACAGTCAATGAAAGTGATCCAGAAAATGGCGGAAGAAGTCAAACAAGGACGCAACTTCATTATTTTCCCCGAAGGCACCAGAAGCAGACAGGGCAACCATACCCTGGAATTTAAGGGCGGCAGCTTTAAGAGCGCAATGAAAGCCAGATGCCCCATAGTCCCCTGTGCCCTGATTGATTCGTTTATTCCCTTTGATGAAAACAGCATCCGTCCTGTTACCGTGAAGATCTTCTATCTGAAACCCATGTATTACGAGGAATATAAAGATATGAAGACAACACAGATTGCAGAAGAAGTAAGAAGACGTATAGATGAAACCATTATTGGATATACTCAAAATAACCCCGAAAAGGCGTAATACAACATTATATGAAAAAACTTCCCAAAAAGAATTGACAAACTGTGGAAGCTTATGTATAATAATTTTTGCGTCACCTAAGGGTGCGTTCACTTCATATTGGTAGAGGATTAGTTCAGTTCTGTGGAGAAATACTCAAGAGGCTGAAGAGGCGCCCCTGCTAAGGGTGTAGGTCGTTTATAGCGGCGCGAGGGTTCAAATCCCTCTTTCTCCGTTCCCTTTACCGATATAAGGGAAGCTGATTATAGCTTCGCGGAAAAAGAATCTTAAGTGATTGAGATTTCTTTTTTTTCGCACTTTTGCCAGATGGAAAACATATGAAAAACTTTTGTAAAAATAAGTTAAAAAAGATGTTGACATTTGACGAAACATGATGCTATAATAAAACTCCACCGCGGATGCGATGGAACAACAACTTGAAAGAAACAAAAAAAGTTGAAAAAAGTGCTTGACAGTCAAAACGACATGTGATAAGATATCAACTGTTGCGGCTGAGAAAGCAGCACACAGA
>NZ_QVLV01000043.1:0-33594 GCF_003435485.1 Eisenbergiella massiliensis | reverse complement strand
ATGGAGAAGGTGATGGGAATGTTTTCAGAAGAACTAAGAGAGATGGATCGGAATACAGTGCAGTATATGATTGACGAGATGCAGGCAACGATAGATGCACAGTCTGCTGCCTTGGAAGAAGAGAAGAAAAGACACGAAGAAGAGCAGAAAAGAAACAAAGAAGAAAATAATAAGCTGCAGGAGCTGATTGCCGCTCAGGCTGCCGCGCTTGATAAGGCTATGAAGCGGATAGAAGAACTGGAAAGAAAAAATGGTTCTGAACCCGTAAAATAAGCCGCCGCAGTGTGTGGTGGAAGCTGATGTTTCCTGCAGGATGCGGGATATCAGGCTCAAAGGAGCGCAGCCGTGAACGAGGTGCAGGCGATTTACATTTAAAAAACTATAAAGAGCAGCATCCAGACTCTGCGTGACATGCGGGTAGGGATGCTGTTTCTTTTTTTGACCTTTTGTTTGCCTGAATATAAAGAACTGCAAAAACTACTGATAACAGGGTTAAAATATATAACCATGGCGAGGGGAGGCCATGGCGCGGAGCACATCCTTGGTTGAAAATGGGATCCTTTTGTGCTATTCTTATGTAAGTATTACGCTTAAATATCCATTTTTCAAAAAGAAAAGAGGAAATGATATGGCAACTTTAAAAACATTACTTGAGAATCTGGATGTCACGGTGGTAAGAGGCCGGCTGGAGCTGGATATTACCGATGTGGTTTATGACTCCAGGAAAATTACAAAGGGATGTCTGTTTATTTGTATAGAAGGAGCTAATTTTGACGGGCACAGCGCAGCGGCGCAGGCAGTAGAGCAGGGAGCTGCGGCTCTTGTGGTGCAGAGGCCTGTTAAGGTGCCGGAGGATGCGCAGGTGGCCATTGTGCAGGTGGAGAGCACGCGGTATGCCATGGCGTTTATTTCGGCGGCCTGGTTCGGGCATCCGGCAGAGAAGATGAAGACTATCGGGATTACCGGGACGAAGGGAAAGACGACCTCAGCTTATCTGGTAAAGTCGATTCTGGAGAATACCGGCCTTAAGGTGGGGCTTATCGGTACAATAGAAGCAATTATCGGCGATAAGCATATTCCTGCTGAGAATACCACGCCGGAGTCCTATATTCTGCAGAGCTATCTGGCGCAGATGGCTGAGGCCGGCTGTGATGCGGTGGTGATGGAGGTTTCTTCCCAGGCGCTGATGCAGCACAGAAGCCAGGGATTTGTATTTGACTTCGGTATTTTTACCAATATAGAGCCGGATCATATCGGGCCTAATGAGCATGGCAGCTTTGAAGAATATATGCGCTGCAAGGGAATGCTTTTCAGGCAGTGCCGCGTGGGAATTGCCAACCGGGACGACAGTCATTGGGAGCAGGTTATGGAAGGGCATACGTGCAGGCTGGAAACCTACGGGCTGTCTGAAGAGGCGGATCTGCGGGCTGAAGGAATGCGGCTGACCAACAGGAACGGGCATCTGGGCGTGGCGTTTCAGGTTAAGGGGCTTATGGATTTTGACGCTGAGATAGCTATGCCGGGACGGTTCAGCGTATATAATGCGCTGACGGCCATCGCTATCTGCCGTCATTTCGGCGTCCCTGTGGAGGCGGTGAAGAAGGCGCTGCGGGAAGCGCGTGTAAAGGGCAGGATTGAGCTGGTGAAGGTATCGGATGAATTTACCCTGCTGATTGATTACGCCCATAATGCCATGGCGCTGGAAAGCCTGCTCACCACGCTGAAGGAGTATGACCACGGCAGGCTGGTATGTGTATTCGGCTGCGGAGGCAACCGTTCCAGGCTGCGCCGTTATGAAATGGGGGAGGTGAGTGGGAGACTGGCGGATTTAACCGTAATTACCTCAGATAATCCCCGTTTTGAGGAGCCTCAGGCTATCATTGACGATATCAAGACGGGAATTGCCAAAACGGATGGGAAGTATATCGAAATTTGTGACAGAAAAGAAGCGATTGCCTATGCGATTGACAACGGACAGCCGGGAGATATTATCGTGCTGGCAGGCAAGGGGCATGAGGATTATCAGGAGATCCGGGGAGTGAAGCACCCCATGGATGAAAGAGTGCTGATTGCGCAGATACTGAAGGAGAGAGGGATTTCCTTCTGATGGAGGGATACATGCAGGGCAGATTTGCAAATATTATAGTGGATATTTCCCATGAAAAAGTGGATCGCCCGTTTCAGTACCGTATTCCGGAGGCGCTGCTGGGGCTTCCGGAGCCGGGGATGAAGGTCAGAATACCCTTCGGCAGCGGCAATAAGCTGCGCACAGGCTATATTATAGAAATAACGGATGAGCCGGAATTTGACGTTTCACGGCTGAAGGAAATTGACTCTGTAATTGAAGAAGGAGTTCAGGTGGAAAGCAGGCTGATCCGCCTGGCCTTCTGGATGAAGGAGCATTACGGTTCCACCATGATTAACGCGCTGAAAACGGTTTTGCCGGTGCGCCAGAAGCTGAAGCAGCAGGAAAAAAAGGAAATCTGCCTCCGGGTGGGGAAAGAGGAAGCCCGGGCGGAGATGCTTCAATGTGAAAGGAAGCATCAGGGAGCCAAGGCCCGCGTCCTGCGGGAGCTGATAGCGGAGGAACGGCTGCCCCAGACGCTGGTGGCGAGGAAGCTGAATATTTCTCCCGCCACCTTCCGCAGTCTTCAGGAGGCAGGGCTGATTGACATTAACAGCGTGCCCTATTACCGGAATCCGGTAAAGCTGGATGCGCAGCGGGAGGCCGGCCACCACCTGAGTGAACGGCAGCAGTTCGTTGTGGACAGCGTGCTGAAGGATTATGACGACGGCATCCGGCAGACCTATCTGCTCCGGGGAATCACCGGAAGCGGGAAAACGGAGGTCTACATGGAGCTGATAGCGCAGATGATTCAGAGGGGCCGCCAGGCCGTTATGCTGATTCCGGAAATAGCGCTGACCTACCAGACAGTGCTCCGTTTTTATAAAAGATTCGGGGATCGTGTGTCCGTGATGAATTCCACGCTGTCCCCCGGGGAAAAATATGATCAGTGCGAGCGGGCCAGAAAAGGGGAAATTGATGTGATCATCGGTCCCCGTTCCGCGTTGTTTACACCGTTCCCGGATATCGGGATCATTATTATAGATGAAGAGCATGAAAACAGCTATAAAAGCGAAACCATGCCGAAATACCATGCCAGGGAAACGGCGGAGGAGCTTGCGGTGCTTCATGGGGCAAGCGTTTTTTTAGGCTCCGCAACGCCCTCGCTGGAGAGCTTCTACCGGGCAAAGCAGGGAAAATACAGGCTGTTTACCCTAAATGAACGTCTCACGGGAGGCGTGCTCCCCACCGTGTATGTGGAGGATTTAAGGCAGGAGCTTAAAAACGGCAACCGTTCCATTTTTTCCAAAAGGCTGCAGGAACTTCTGGAGGACCGGCTGGGAAGGGGAGAGCAGAGCATGCTCTTTTTGAACCGTAGGGGTTACGCCGGTTTTGTATCCTGCCGGATGTGCGGGCATGTGATGAAATGTCCCCATTGTGACGTTTCTTTGTCCGAGCACAGAAACGGGACGCTGGTCTGCCATTACTGCGGCTTCACCCAGCCTGCCGTGAAGCTGTGTCCGGAATGCGGTTCCAAATATATACTGGGTTTTCGGGCCGGTACGGAGCAAATCGAGGAACAGCTGCATAAGCTGTATCCGGACAAAAAAGTCCTCCGCATGGATGCGGATACCACGAAAACAAAGGACAGCTATGAAAAAATCCTGTCCGCATTTTCCGCGGGAGAAGCCGATATCCTGGTGGGAACACAGATGATTGTCAAGGGGCATGATTTCCCCAATGTGACGCTTATGGGAATTCTGGCGGCGGATATGTCGCTTTCCGTGAATGATTACCGCGCGGGGGAGCGGACCTTTCAGCTGCTGACCCAGGCGGCGGGAAGGGCAGGCAGGGGAACCAGGCCGGGAGAGGTGGTCATACAGACCTATCAGCCGGAGCATTACAGCATTCTGCATGCGGCGGCGCAGGATTATGAAGGCTTTTATGAAGAGGAAATTCTTTACCGGCAGCTGCTTTCCTATCCGCCGGTTTCTCATATCCTGGCGGTGCAGGTAACCTCCGCTGCCCAGGAAGGCGGCGAAGTGCTGGCGGGGCAATTGAAGCGGCTCTGTGAGGGCGCGCCGGAGGGACGGGAGGAGAAAACGATCATTATCGGTCCCGCGCCGGCATTTATCGGCAGAATTAATGATATTTTCCGTTATGTGCTTTATGTGAAAAATCCGGATTATGAGGTTTTAATCCGTCTGAAGAACAGAATGGAGCATTTTTTGAAGGAAGAGGATCGGAAGGACGAGAGTGTGCAGTTCGATTTCGATCCCATGTCATCCTTTTAATTATAGCAAAAGAAGAAAGGTGGAAAAGAAAAATGGCTATCAGGAATATAAGAATTATGGGAGATCCGATTCTTGAAAAGGTCTGCAAGGAAGTGAAGGAGGTGACGCCCCGGACGCAGGAGCTGATTGACGATATGCTGGAAACGATGTATGATGCCAACGGTGTGGGTCTTGCGGCGCCGCAGGTAGGCATTCTCAAAAGAATCGTTGTAATCGATGTTACGGGAGAGGATCCGATTGTACTCATCAATCCCCGCATTCTGGAAACAAGCGGAGAGCAGACCGGCGGGGAAGGCTGTCTTAGCCTGCCGGGGAAAAGCGGTACGGTAACCAGGCCCAACTATGTGAAGGTAAGGGCTTACGACAGAAACATGAAGCCCTTTGAAATGGAAGGTACAGAGCTGCTTGCCAGAGCCTTCTGCCATGAAATCGACCATCTGGACGGCCACATGTATGTGGAGAAGGTGGAGGGTGAGCTTACGGATGTGGAAGAAGTGGAAGAATAGGGGCCGCGGAGACATTTTCGGGTTTTTGTTAAATTATGGTTCGTAACTGTTGGGCACCCTCACAGTTACCACGGTTCACAGATCAGGAAAGGCAGGCATCATGAAAGTAGTATTTATGGGAACTCCCGATTTTTCCGTGGGAGCATTGGAAGCGATATGGAAGGCCGGACATGAGATAACCGCTGTGGTGACACAGCCGGATAAGCCTAAGGGAAGAGGCGGTAAGCTGCAGATGAGCCCTGTCAAGGAGTTTGCTGTTTCCCGGGGATTACCCGTTTTTCAGCCGGTTAGAATCAAAAGGCCGGAGGCAGTGGAGCAGCTGAAAACCTATGAAGCGGACATTTTTGTCGTGGCCGCTTTCGGACAGATCCTTTCTCAGGAAATATTGGACATGCCACGTTTCGGGTGCGTGAATATTCATGCCTCCCTGCTGCCCAGATACCGCGGCTCGTCGCCGATCCAGTGGGCGCTCATCAATGGGGACAAGATGACCGGAGTAACCATCATGCAGATGGATGCGGGCGTGGACACAGGCGACATGCTTATGAAATCAGAGGTGGAAATCGCGCCCTCTGACACCTATGCGAGTCTTAGCGACAAGCTGGCGCAGGCGGGAGCACAGATGATTATCCCTGCGCTTGCCGCGATAGAAAAGGGAGAGGTCACGCCGACTCCCCAGGACGATTCCTTAAGCTGCCATGTGGGCATGATCGACAAAAATATGGGCAAAATTGATTTTTCCAGATCGGCTGAGGAAATAGACCGGCTGATTCGTGGATTAAATCCCTGGCCCAGTGCGTATACTTTCTATAAGGGAAAAACGCTTAAAATATGGGAAGCCTTCCCTGTGCAGGAAAGTGCGGACGGGGAACCGGGAAGCATTCAAAGGACAGAAAAGGACGCCGTATATATCAATACGGGAAATGGCGTCCTTAAGGTAACGCAGCTGCAGCTGGAAGGGAAGAAACGCATGCTGGTAAGGGATTTCCTTCTGGGCTGCAGAATAGAAAAAGGAGAAATGCTGGGATGTTAGGATATGGTTATTATTTTGATCCAACTTATTTTCTGGTGATTATCGGCGCTGTGCTCTCTATCTGGGCAAGCGCCAGAGTCAACAATACGTTCAGCAAATATTCCAGGGTGCGCAGCATGACCGGAATGACGGGTGCGGAAGCGGCCAGGATGATACTGAACTACAACGGTCTGGGAGATGTGCAGGTGGAACACGTCAGCGGAAGCCTGACCGATCATTATGACCCCAGGACAAGAGTGCTGCGGCTTTCGGATTCCACCTATGCCTCCGGAAGCGTGGCGGCAATCGGCGTGGCGGCTCACGAATGCGGCCATGCGGTGCAGCATAAGGAAGGTTATGTGCCGCTGAAAATCAGGGGCGCACTTGTGCCGGTAGCCAACTTCGGATCCATGCTGGGTCTGCCTATCGTGGTTTTAGGCCTGGTATTTGGACTGAGCTATACGTTTATCCAGATAGGAATCTGGATTTTTGCGGCTTCTGTTTTGTTCCAGATAGTGACGCTGCCCGTGGAATTCAATGCCTCGGGACGGGCACTGAAAATGCTTCAGGGATATAATATCCTGACGGAGGAGGAGACGGGATACTGCAGAAAGGTGCTGGGCGCGGCAGCGCTTACCTATGTTGCGGCAGCGGCTTCTTCCATCCTGCAGCTGCTGAGGCTTTTGCTTCTGTCCGGCGGAAGAAGAGACCGGGATTAAGATAAATAGTAATTGTTCAGGACGTTCCGGTTCCCTTATGGCCGGTAACGGGGAAACGCCGGGGAGGCTTTGCGGAGCCTTCACAGGAGAGGATTGGAATACGGATGAAAACGGAAAATGGAGTCAATACAAGAGGCCTTGTGCTGGATATGCTTCTGGAGCTTGAGAGAGGCGGCGAATATGGTAATCTTCTGTTGAAAAATGTACTGGATAAATACGATTATCTGGACGGCAGGGACAAAGCCTTTATCAAGCGTCTTACGGAGGGTGTTTTGGAGCGGCGCATCCAGCTGGATTATGTGCTGGGGCAGTTTTCAAAGACACCCGTAAACAAATGTAAGCCGCTGATCCGCTGCCTTCTCAGAATGGGCGCCTACCAGATTCTTTTTATGGATAATATTCCTGATTCCGCTGCCTGCAATGAGGCGGTAAAGCTTGCGGAGAGCAGGCATTTCCATCAGCTGAAAGGTTTTGTCAACGGCGTCCTGCGTAGCATTTCCCGCGGAAAGGATACGCTGGCGTGGCCGGATCGGGAAAGGGAGGCTGTCAAGTATTTTTCCGTGATGTATTCCATGCCGGAATGGATCGTGCGGATGTGGCTGGCCGATTATGGCGGGAAAGTCACGGAACGTATGCTGCAGGCGCTTTTAGAGCCGCGGCCTGTGACCATACGGCTTTCGCAACGGATTTCCGCGCAGGAAAAAGAGGCCCTGCTTACGGCGCTGGAGGAATGCGGCGCGCATCCTGTGGTGCATCCCTACCTGGACTATGCCTATACCCTGGGCAAAACTGAAGGGATTGCTTCGCTTCCGGGCTTTGATAAGGGGCAGTTTGCCGTACAGGACGTGAGCAGTATGCTGGTGACGGAATGCGCCCTTGCCGGACGGGACAGCACGCAATTCCTGCTGGATGTGTGTGCCGCGCCGGGCGGAAAGGCCATCCATGCGGCAGACAGACTGTATGGCTCAGGACGCGTACAGGCGCGGGATATTTCCGGTTATAAAGCGGGACTAATTCAGGAGAATGCCCGCAGGATGGGGCTTGAAAACCTGGAGGTCCGTATTTGGGACGCCACGGTGCCGGATGAGAGCATGAAGGAAAAAGCGGATGTGGTGCTGGCGGATCTGCCTTGCTCCGGGCTAGGAGTTATCGGCAGAAAACCGGATATCAAATACCGGGTGACGCCGGAGAGCCTGCAGGAGGTTGCGGCACTGCAAAGGCGTATCCTGGCCAATGCTGCCATGTATGTTAAACCCGGCGGGCGGCTGGTTTACAGCACATGTACTATTAATAAGGCGGAAAATGAAGAACAGACGGCCTGGTTTGCTTCCCATTTTCCCTTTACCCTGCAGAGCCTTAACAACGGGCTGCCGGAAGCATGCCGGAATGCGGAAACGGAAGCGGGAATGTGTCAGCTTCTTCCGGGAATCCATGCGGCGGACGGTTTTTTTATCGCATGCTTTGTCAGGAAAGAGTAAGGAGCGTTTTTTGACGGCTGTGCACATCTGATGTGCAGGCCGCAGAAATAAATGAGTAAAAACAAAGGAATCGGTGGAAACATTGAACATACGGACAGATATCAAATCCATGACGCTTACGGAACTGAAAAAGGAATTGGAGCAGGTTGGAGAGAAAAGCTTCCGCGCAGCCCAGCTGTATGACTGGATGCACTGCAAGCTGGCTGCAGGTTATGATGAAATGACCAACCTGCCTCTGTCTTTGCGCAGTAAGCTGAAGGAAAATTACCCCTACACCAGCCTGCTGCCCATCGAGGTTCAGGAATCCCGGCTGGACGGCACAAAGAAATTCCTGTTCGGCCTGGCTGACGGAAATGTGGTGGAAAGCGTATGGATGAAATATAAACATGGGAATTCGGTGTGTATTTCTTCCCAGGTGGGCTGTAAAATGGGCTGCCGCTTCTGTGCTTCCACATTGGATGGCTGGGAAAGAAACCTGCTTCCTTCGGAAATGCTGGATCAGATTTACACCATCAGCAGGCTGACAGGGGAACGGGTTTCCAATGTGGTGGTCATGGGTACCGGGGAACCGATGGATAATTACGACAACCTGCTCACCTTCATCCGTATACTTACAGAGGAGCACGGGCTCCATATCAGCCAGCGCAACATCACCGTTTCCACCTGCGGCATTGTGCCGAAGATGAAAGAGCTGGCGGAGGAAAAGCTGCAGATTACCCTGGCGCTTTCCCTGCATGCCACCACGGATGAAAAGCGCAGAAAGCTTATGCCGATAGCCAATACCTGGCATCTGGATGAATTGATGGAGGCCTGCGCATACTATTTTGAAAAAACAGGCAGAAGGATTACCTTTGAGTACAGTCTGGTAGGCGGTGTGAACGATTCGCTGGAGGACGCAGCCCAGCTGTCCGCGCTGGCAGGCCGCCTTAATGCCCACGTGAACCTCATCCCTGTAAACCCCATAAAGGAGCGGGATTACAGGCAGTCCGGGCAGTCTGAAATCCTTGCCTTTAAAAATAAACTTGAAAAAAACAAAATTAATGTTACTATTAGAAGGGAAATGGGCAGAGATATTGACGGTGCCTGCGGCCAGCTGCGGCGGCGTCATATGTCTGGTGATAAGGAGAGGGAAGTTTAAGTGAAGGCGTTTTCTATCACCGATATCGGTAAGAAAAGACAACTGAATCAGGATCATATTTATGCCTCCCTGGAACCTGTCGGGAACCTGCCGAATATTTTTCTGGTGGCGGACGGTATGGGCGGCCATAAGGCGGGCGGCTATGCTTCCAGCTGTGCGGTGGAAACCATACTGGAGGGCATCCGTGAGTCGGAAAGCAGCGACCCGGAGGAGATTCTTACGGAAGCCATTCAGAAGGCAAATGAAGTGATTGAAAGGCGGGCCGGGGAGGATGAGCGCCTTTCCGGTATGGGAACCACTGTAGTTGCCGCCTGCTGGGATGGGAAAGAACTCCATACAGCCAACGTGGGCGACAGCAGGCTCTATGTGGTGAACGGCGGAATTGAGCAGATTACCGAGGACCATTCCCTTGTGCAGGAGATGGTCCGGGTAGGCGGCATCAATAAAGAAGAAGCCAGGAGCCATCCGAATAAAAATATAATTACGCGGGCGGTGGGGCTGGAGCGGTATCTGCGTGTGGACTGCTTCCGAAGAACCCTGGAACCCGGAAATATTGTCCTGCTGTGCTCCGACGGACTGACGGATATGCTGGAGGATGCGGAAATCTACCGGATCCTTGCCGGCGAAGGCAGTCTCCAGGATAAGGCCGTGGCTTTGGTGCAGGCGGCCAATGACAGTGGCGGCAGGGATAATATTGCGGTAATCGTGATCGATCCGTTTTTATAAAAAGCGGCGGAAACACGCGGGCCCGGCGGACATTAGCAGGTTGGCCCTGTCCGGGCAATGTATTTTACCTGCCGGGGAAACGGGATTTTCCGGGCAGGCAGGAGGACTGGAATGATTAAAATTGGAATGATACTGGGAGAGAGATATGAAATCCTGGAAAAGATAGGCACCGGCGGCATGTCGGATGTGTATAAAGCCAAATGCCATAAGCTGAACCGATATGTGGCTGTGAAGGTTTTAAAACAGGAATTCAGTGAAAATTCAAACTTCGTATCGAAGTTCAGAGTGGAGGCCCAGGCTGCTGCGAGCCTGATGCATCCCAATATCGTAAACGTATATGATGTGGGTGAGGACAACGGCATCCATTTTATTGTAATGGAACTGGTGGAAGGAATTACCCTTAAGAAATATATTGAGAAAAAAGCGCGTCTTTCCGTAAAAGAAGCAGTCAGTATAGCCATTCAGGCGTGTATGGGCATCGAGGCAGCCCACAATAACCATATCATTCACAGGGACATCAAGCCTCAGAACATCATTATTTCAAAAGAGGGAAAAGTAAAAGTTACAGATTTCGGTATTGCAAAGGCGGCAACCAGCAATACCATCACTTCCAATGTCATGGGAAGCGTCCACTATACCTCGCCGGAGCAGGCAAGGGGCGGCTACAGTGATGAGAAGAGCGATATCTATTCCATGGGTATCACTTTATTTGAAATGCTCACGGGACGCGTACCTTTTAACGGGGACACAACGGTGGCAATCGCCATTAAACATATACAGGAGCCCATGCCCTCGCCCAGGGATTTCGTACCGGAGATCCCTGTAAGCGTGGAACAGATCGTGCTCAAATGCACCCAGAAGAGCCCGGACCGCAGATACCAGTCCATGAGCGCTCTTATTGAGGATTTAAAAAAATCCCTGATTTCGCCGGACGAGGATTTTGTCCGGGTGATCGATCCCGAGGCCAATGCGGCGACGCGTATGATCTCCAGGGATGATATGGATCAGATTAAAAAGCAGTCCAAGAAACCGTCACATACGGAGGAAATCCGTCTGAAAAAGAATTCCGCCAGGCCGGCCCCTGTATCGAACAAAGGCGGCAGCGGGAAAAAGAAGCCGGTCTCCTCTTATGAACCGGAGCCTGAGGACGATGATGAGGAAGAGGAATATGAATCCCGTATGGAAAAGGTGACCACAGTGCTGGCGGTCATCGGCGCTATCCTTATCGGCTGCGTGGTGATTTTCCTGGTGGGAAGGGCTATTGGAATCTTTGATTTTTCTTCCCCGGAAAAAGACGGCGTTATAAAAATGATCGAAGTGGCCGGAATGCAGGAAGACGAGGCGAAGCAGAAGCTTGTCAAAATGGGCCTGGATCCCACGGTGGAGTATGTTCAGGACGACAGCGTCGCGGAAGGCACGGTAATCGGTTCAGATGTGAAAAAGGGGACCCAGCTGGAAGCCGGGGCTAAGGTAGTGCTTAAGGTAAGCGGCTCACAGTCCGGTGTCATTGTGCCTGATATATATAATAAAACGCTGGCGGAGGCTGTTGCTTCGCTGGAGGGAGAAGGCTTTTCAACGGAAAAGAAAGAGGGCTATTCCGATACTGTACCAAAGGGCAATGTTATGAGCCAGAAGCCGGAAGCCGGAACGAGTGCGGAAAGAGGCAGTACGGTAACAATAACCATCAGCCAGGGACCGCAGGAAAGCAAGGTGCAGGTGCCGGATGTGCTTGGCATGCTGCCTGATGAAGGGAAGAGTACGCTGGAGGCTGCCGGTCTGACGGTACGGAACGTAACGGAGGTCAATGATGATGATGAGACGATGATAGGCAAAATCATCAGGCTGAGTTATTCCGTGGGAACGGAGGTGGAGCCGGGGACTGCGATAGATATTTATGTGAGCAAGGGACCGGAAGCGACCTATATGTTTGCGGAGAATATAGAAAGCCCTGCGCTGGAGGACCCTCAGTATGTGGAAGGGACGCCCTGCGTGCTTGTTGTGACCACTGCGTCCGGCAAGGAACTGTCAAGGCTCTCCGTCGCATCCTTCCCCACTCCTTTGAATCTGTTTGATATCAAGGATGAGAGCACGGGAGTGCTTACCATAATTTATAACGTCACCCTGGAGTCCGTAACAACAACGGATCCTGCCACAGGAGAAACCAAAGTCGTGCCCGGCGGCGTGGAGGAGAGAACAATCCAGAGGCCGCTGCAGTTTATCAGGAAAGAATCTTAAGTGCATGAGGGGAAGAATAGTCAGAGGAATCGCCGGTTTTTATTATGTGCAGACCGGCAGCAGGATTTATGAATGCAAGGCCAAAGGGATTTTCCGGAAGGATAAGAAAAAACCCCTTCCGGGGGATTATGTGGAAATAGATATTCTGGATGAGGTCTCGCTGACCGCTAATATCAGCGCTATTTTGCCCAGGACGAATGAACTCATCCGCCCTGCGGTGGCGAATGTGGATCTGGCGCTGGTCATTATGGCGGCGGCCAGCCCGGCCCCGAACCTGAACCTGCTGGACCGGTTTCTGGTTACCATGGAGCAGCAGCGGGTAAACTGCTGTGTCTGCTTCAATAAGCAGGATTTGGTGGATGAACAGACAAAGGACAGGCTTCGGGAAAGCTACAGGAATACGGGGTATCCGGTGCTGTTTACAAGCGCCAGACAGGAGGAGGGGCTTTTGGAGCTTCGGAAGGTCCTTTCGGGCCGTACAACCACGGTGGCCGGGCCCTCCGGTGTGGGGAAATCCTCACTGATCAATTGCCTGCAGAGCCATACTTCCATGGAAACGGGCGAGATCAGCAGCAAAATCGAAAGAGGAAAGCACACCACCAGACATTCCGAGCTGATCTGCGTCAGTGAGGGAACTTATATCGTGGATACCCCCGGGTTCAGTTCGATTGAGCTTTATGGAATGGAGAAGGAAGAGCTGCAGGATTATTTCCCGGATTTTGCCCCCTGGGAGCCGGAATGCCGCTTTGCAGGCTGCGCCCACGTAAAGGAGCGCGACTGCGGCGTGAAACGGGCCCTGGAGCGGGGAGAGATCAGCGCAAGCAGATATGAAAATTACTGCCAGCTCTATGAAGAGTTGAAGGGGCACAGGAAATATTGAGGTACGACGATGTGGCGGATGTCTTCTGCCACATCGGTGTCTCACGGTTTGCGCAGTGAATGGGAAAACCTTTCTGGACTGTTGTTACTGTTCACTCCGTGACCAGTAACTGCATAAATCCACTAAAAATTGCCTGCGGCAATGGGATTTATGCACTCTTGAATCACTTTCTTACGTACTGTGCAGTAAATGCACAGTACTGTGTGAACAGTAACGGACTGTTATCGTTTTCATAAAAAAATGAAAAAGGGCGCTTGATTTCTCAAGCGCCCTAATGTATAATTTACTCAGAAAGGTGGTCGGAAACGAAGTTCCGATTGCCCTCAGTAGTTTAATAATTTATTAAAGAAATAGCATCTTACTTTCTGAGGGTGAGGATGCTATTTCTTTTTGTCAATATGATTGTCTATGTAAGACAAAGCCGCGAAAACAACAAGTAAAAGTGTAAGAACTTCTATTGTGTTCATAGGGCATCCCTCCTTTAAGATTAGAGGGCATCTGACATCGGAAAATCGCATCCGCTTTCTTTTTAATTATACGAGAAGATTATATCAGACAGCAGACAGATATTCAATAATAAAAACGTTACCGGGCGAAAAATAGTTATTTCAAAAAAACGGACTATGTGGTATAATCTTATGCTGAGGTATCTAATGTATACGACAAAAAGAGTGTTGAGAATAGTGAAAGGCAGGAACCCTTGAAAAGCAAGGTTTTCCAGACAGGTATAAGTAAAAATGAAATTAGGTATTGTAGGACTTCCCAATGTAGGAAAAAGTACGTTGTTCAATTCCCTGACCAAGGCTGGTGCGGAATCGGCCAATTATCCCTTCTGTACCATTGATCCCAATGTAGGAATCGTAACGGTGCCTGATGAGCGGCTGAAGCTGCTGGGAGATATGTATCATTCCAAAAAAGTGACTCCTGCAGTGATTGAATTCGTGGACATCGCCGGTCTGGTAAAGGGTGCCTCCAAAGGGGAGGGATTGGGAAATCAGTTCCTCAGTAACATCAGGGAAGTGGACGCTATTGTTCATGTGGTGCGCTGCTTTGAGGATCCCAACGTAGTCCATGTAGATGGGACCATCAATCCTCTGCGCGATATTGAGACGATTAATCTGGAACTGATTTTTTCTGATATTGAAATTCTGGAAAGAAGAATTGCCAAAGTAGGCAAGCAGGCCAGAATGGATAAAACGGCTGCCAAGGAAGCGGCGCTTCTGGAACGGGTGAAGGCTCTGCTGGAGGATGGAAAGCTGGCGATGGCCTTCCAGCCGGAGGATGAGGACGAAGAGGTGATTTTTGCCTCCCTGAATCTGCTTACTGCCAAACCGGTTATTTATGCGGCCAATGTTTCCGAGGAGGACCTGGCAGATGACGGCGCACAGAATGCCGGCGTGGCTGAGGTGAGGAAATATGCGGCAGAAAGCGGAAGCGAGGTTTTCGTTATCTGCGCACAGATAGAAGAGGAGATCTCCGAACTGGAGGATGACGAAAAGGAGATGTTCCTGGAGGATTTGGGCCTGAAGGAATCCGGTCTGGACAAGCTGGTTAAGGCGAGCTATCATCTTCTGGGACTCATCAGCTTCCTGACCTCCGGTGAGGATGAGACAAGGGCCTGGACGATTAAAATCGGTACGAAAGCACCTCAGGCAGCGGGTAAGATACATACCGATTTTGAAAGAGGTTTTATCAAGGCCGAGGTGGTAAATTACAAGGATCTTTTAGAGCAGGGCTCTCTGGCAGCGGCCAGGGAAAAAGGCCTGGTCCGCATGGAAGGCAAGGATTATGTGGTACAGGATGGGGATACGATTCTGTTCCGCTTCAATGTATAAGATAATCAGCTGGAGAAAACGGCCGGGAAATAAAAAACGAATGAAAGTATAAAACATTAACAGTTCAGTAATCGGAGCTGTTACAGCCATCAGAACGGTTATTATATTAAAAGCGCCGCCCGGAAACGGGAGGCGCTTTTGGCGATCATCTTCGTCATATATACTTCTACACTTGGAATGCCTCCTCAGCCTTCCACCGTTGTTCCCATCCTCCGTCTCCACCAGTCCTGCGTTGCGGCAAGGAGAATGCACAGCCCCTGTTCCGCAGCCATCAGAAGCAGTGCGGCAGCAGACTCTATAAGAAAACTTCCCCAGTTCAGAGGGATATTGTACATCAGCATTTCCAGAAAATAAATGAGTATGCACCAGCAAAAAAGCAGCAGCCATTTGCGCAGGGCGAATTTCGTTTTTTCATCCGTTCTTTTTCCAGCTCCTGAAATGTCATGCTTATACCTCCTGTGTACACAGATATGCCTGCGATACTGCATTAATTAATAGTTTGAAAGCGCCCTTCTAAGGTGCAGATCCTGAGAACTGAAATGCTGCCTTCAAACCGTTTCTCCATATTTCTCCAACAGATCTCGGATGCGGAATTTCCCTGTGAGCAGGGCTTCTATTTCGGCACCGGCGCCATTTTCCAGGGCATCCATCTCCCAGAAAAACTGCCGCTCCTCCGACACGAAGCCGATTTTCTGCACGGCAGCCGCTGTGTCCGCGGCGTCCAGCGTACGAACAGAAGATGCCGGCTCATCCATCAGAAAAAGGCGGGCATTGTGGGACAGGGCAAAAGCAAACTGAAACCGCATCTTAAATCCCGTGGAGAGCAGGCCGAGCTTCCGGTTCGGCGGCAGCTCAAATCTTTCGCACAGCTCCAGAAACAGCGATTCGTTAAAATGATGATACAGCCTGCCATATAGCCGGGCATTTTCCAGCCCTGACAGCCCCTTCTCATACATCATCTCATCCAGGACCAGTCCCGGCCGGTCCTTGGCTTCCCTTTCCTGAGTATCCATATCATAACCGCAAACGGTTACCTGGCCGCCGTTCTTATCATACAGATTCAGGATGGTGTGGAGTAAAGTGGTTTTCCCGGCTCCATTGACGCCTACCAGCCCTGCGATGTGGCCGGGCTCCACCCGGAAGGAAATCTGATTCAGATGCAGTGTCCCCAGGCGTTTTTCCAATCCGCTGACCTCCAATAATGGCTCCATGGCTCTCCTCCCAACTGTTTATATTGATATATACAGCATATATATAGCCGGAGGCCATGCCAATCCATAAGACGAAAATAAAAACAGCCCTTTTTCATCCCGGTTCATACAGCTTTGAACCACCCGGCCCACTTTTTTATGGAAAACAGTAAAAAATATGGGATGACGCCCCACTGTGGTAAATTATGGTAAAAGGGAAAGCGTCAGGAGAAAGAAAAACCAATATATTGTATATGGTACAAAAACAAAACACAACATGTGGAAAACAGTGTAAAATGCAGTTTTTTGTGGGTTCGGCAAGACGTACTTTTTTAGGGGAAGGGGTTGATTTTGCTTGCAAAATACCTTAAGTTATACTAAAATCATATTTAAAGTGGTGGAAAGTGGTACGAAGTGGTAGGAAGTGGTGAGTTATCCGCACAGGCGGGGCAGGATTGCATATCTGCCGCGCAGACTATAAGAAAATGCGGCACCGCTTTTATTCAGAACTGATACATGCAGGGAGGCAGCTTCGGCAGTGTTTTCCGTGACAGGCCACTTTTAAGGCGGTGATTGTCATGTTCATGGGAGAGTACAATCATACAATTGATGCGAAAGGCAGGCTGATCATACCTTCAAAATTCCGCGAGAGCTTGGGTGAGGAATTCGTAATTACGAAAGGTTTGGACGGCTGCTTATTTGTGTATGACAATCAGGAATGGAACGCCTTTGAGGAGAAGCTGAAGGCTTTGCCTCTGAATAAGAAGGATAACCGTCAGTTTGTCAGGTTTTTCCTTGCGGGCGCTGCCCAGGTGGAAGTGGACAAGCAGGGGAGGATACTGGTTCCCGGGAATCTGCGCGATTTTGCGGAGCTGGAAAAGGATGTGGTACTGGTCGGCGTGGCCAGCCGCATTGAGATCTGGAGCAAAGCAAGATGGGAAGGTATCACAGAGGATGAGGACGAGGCAATGGAAGACATTGCGGAACGTATGGCAGATCTGGGGCTTGGCATATAACGGAAAGGTGACGGCGGAATGGAGTTTGCACACAAGTCTGTACTTTTGGACGAGACAATAGAAGGACTGAAGATAAAACCTGACGGGATTTACCTGGACGGCACGCTTGGCGGCGGCGGACACAGCAGCGAAATCTGCAGAAGGCTTTCAGGAGGGCGCCTGATCGGAATCGATCAGGACGCGGAAGCCATTGCGGCTGCCACCGAAAGGCTGGAGCCTTTCCGGGAAAAGGTGACTCTCGTCAGGGATAATTATTGCAATGCACCGGCTGTGGTGAAAAGCCTGGGGCTTGAAGGCGTTGACGGAATCGTACTGGATTTGGGCGTTTCCTCTTATCAGCTGGACAATGTGGAACGGGGCTTTTCATACAGATACGACACGGCCCTGGACATGAGAATGGATACGAGACAGTCCCTTTCCGCAAAAGAGATTGTCAATGAATACCCGGAGCGGGAGCTTTACCGGATCATCCGCGATTACGGCGAGGATCAGTTTGCCAAGAACATCGCCAAGCACATCGCGGCGGCAAGAAAGGACAGGCCCATCGAAACGACCGGGGAGCTGAATGAGCTGATTAAAGCGGCAATCCCCGCAAAGATGCGGGCGAATGGAGGACACCCCTCCAAACGGACGTTTCAGGCCATCCGCATTGAGTGCAACCACGAGCTAGACGTGCTCAAGAACTCGCTGGATGAGCTGATTGGTCTGCTGAATCCGGGAGGCCGCATTTGTATAATTACCTTTCATTCCCTGGAGGACCGCATAGTGAAGTCGGCCTTCCGTAAAAATGAGAATCCCTGCACCTGCCCACCGGATTTCCCGGTATGTGTGTGCGGAAAGGAATCCCAGGGAAAGGTAATCACAAGAAAACCCATACTGCCCGGCGCACAGGAGCTGGAAACCAATTCCCGTTCCAAGAGCGCAAAGCTGAGGATATTTGAAAAGAAGGAGTAGTTAATCAAAGCATAGCTGCCGGTACGGTGCGCAGCTATGAGTAAAGGAGAATTGCCATGGCACAGACAGGAAAAAGCAGACAATACAGAAGCACTGGAAAAAGCGAATACAGAAGATCAGACAGCCGCAGTGCATATGTGGCAGGCAATACGGTAAGAAAGCTGGACGTAGTTGAAGAGATACATAAGCCCCGGAAGCAGGAGCTGAGCCATGCGGTAAAGAAGAACAGGGACAAGGCCGTTTACATGAATCTGGGCTATGTGCTGTTTTTGAGCGCCTCCCTGCTTGTGGCGGGCATTGTTTTGATTGGATATATCCGTCTGCAGTCGGAGATTACCGCAAGCGTAAAGCACATTGCGGCGATGGAAAGCACGCTGAACAGCCTGAAGGTATCCAATGATGAAGAATACAGCAGAATCGAAAGCTCTGTTGATTTGGATGAAATCCGCAGAATCGCCATTACGGAGCTGGGGATGACATATCCGAATCAGGACCAGATTGTAACGATTCCCGATGAAGGCAGCGATTATGTAAGACAGCTTGCAGACATTGATGATTAAATTGCGGCTGAACCTGCGGTTGTTGGGATATTTGGCGGCTGCAGGACAGTTACATTAAAAGTGGGTGACAGTTTGGACAGAAACAGACAGAACGGCGACAGAAAAGAAGCGCAGAATACAAACAGATTTACAACGAAAATGCAAAAGAAGCTGGTAGTACTGTATTTCCTGGTATTACTGGCTTTTGCAGGATTAAGCGCCAGATTGGTCCTGATCAACCGGGACAACGGCGAGCAGTATAAAAAGCAGGTCCTTTCCCAGCAGCAGTATACCAGCCGGACGATTCCCTTCAAGCGGGGGGAAATCCTGGATTCCAAGGGAACGAAGCTGGCAGTGAGTGAGAAGGTGTATAACCTGATTCTGGACTGTAAGCTGATGAATGAAAAAGAAGAATATGTGGAGGGCACCATAGCGGCGCTGGCCCAGTGCTTTGACGTGGATGAATCGGAAATCCGCAAATACAGTTCGGATAATCCCACCTCCCAATACCATATACTGAAGAAACAGCTGACCTATGATGAAATCGCGCCTTTCCAGGAGCTTGTAAACAATGAAGAGACGGGAAAGTATATCCAGGGCGTCTGGTTTGAAGAGGAGTACCGGCGGGTATATCCCAACAATACACTGGCCAGTGACGTCATCGGCTTTACCACCAAGGACAATGTGGGAAATTACGGGCTGGAGGCATACTATAACGATATTCTCAGCGGGGTAAACGGCAGGGAATACGGCTACATGAACGACGATTCCAACCTGGAGAGGACCACCAAGGCGGCGGTGGACGGCTATAACCTGGTTTCCACCCTGGATGCCAACATCCAGGGCATCGTGGAGCGCAAGCTGCAGGAATACAATGATACCTATAAGAATGCGGCCAGAGAAGGAAACGGCGCCTATAATACCGGCTGTATCATCATGGATGTAAATAACGGAAATGTGCTGGCCATGGCCAGCTATCCTTTTTACAATCTGAATGAACCTAGAAATACGGACATGCTGCTGGGGCAGAACGTAATCAATGAAAAAGCGGAGCTCCAGGAGACTGTAATTAATGAAGAAACACTTGCTTCCATGGATGAGGATACCCTGTACCGCCAGCTGAACGCGCTGTGGAAGAATTACTGTATTTCCAGTACCTTTGAGCCCGGTTCCACAATGAAGCCCTTTACCGTGGCGGCCGGACTGGAAAGCGGCAAAATGACAGGAAACGAAACCTACCAGTGCAACGGCAGCCTGACAGTTGTTGAAGGCCAGAAGCCCATCAAATGCCACAGCTACCGGGTGGGAGGAGACGGCATTGTGAGTGTGGCCGGCGCGGTGGAGCGTTCCTGTAATGTGGCCCTGATGAAGATGGGGCAGACAATTGGAAAAACCACATTTTTGAAATACATGCAGGATTTTAACTTCGGGCTGAAGACCAACATAGATTTGTACGGAGAAGCCAGGACGGCCTCCCTTGTATTTACGGAGGATTCCATGGGGCCCATGGAGCTGGCAACGGCATCCTTCGGCCAGGGCTTCAACGTGACCATGATCCAGATGGCGGCCGGCTTCAGCTCCCTGATAAACGGAGGCTACTATTATGAGCCTCATATGGTAAGCAAGATCACCGCTTCGGACGGTTCGGTGGTGCAGAATATTGAACCCCGTCTTTTAAAGCAGACCGTATCCGAATCAACCTCTGCCAAAATACGTGATTACTGCGTGGATGTTGTGATGGGGGAACACGGCACCGGCCATACGGCAAGACCGGCCGGCTACATCATCGGCGGAAAGACCGGCACGGCGGAGACACAGCCCAGAGGAAACAGGCAGTACGTGGTTTCCTTCATTGGCTTTGCACCTGCGGATGATCCGCAGATCGCCATCTATGTGGTAGTGGACCGTCCCAATTCCGATAAACAGGACGATGCCAAGTATGCCACGAGAATTGTGCGCAGCATTTTAACAGAGGTTCTTCCTTATATGGATATTTTCATGACGGAGCCTCTTTCCGAGGCTGAGCAGAAGGAACTGGAAGAACAGCAGATCGCATATAAGCAGCAGCTGATGACCTCCGTGAGCGGAAATGACGTGAGCGGCAACGATATCAGCGGCAATGATGCGGGAGGAGACGGCACGCCGGCGGCCGGGGAAAATGGAGAAGGCACCGGGGAAAATACGGGAGGAAACCAGGATAATCCGGACAAGCCCAAGATAGATATTGATCCGGATACCGGATATGGAGTACTTCCTGATGGAACCAAGGTGGATCCCGTTACGGGAGAAGCCATTGATGAAGATACACCGCTGGATCTTCCGGAACCTAATCTGCCGCTTGACGGAACCCAGGGCGGAGAGGACGGAGGCGATTCTCCTTTTTAAGCCGGAGCCAGGGAAAATATCCGGGTGGGTATTGCGGAAATTTTCCTTAAAGTACGGAGCCCGGCCGGGAACTCTTTTATACATAAGAAGAGCAAAATGGGAATAACCTCATAAATCCGGTAATAGATTGTATCAATTACCGCTTTATGAGGTTTTCCAATGGAAGAGAAAAACAAAACATTCCACAGAAAGAAAACAGTCTGGGCCTTTGTGCTCTGCCTGGCCGCCTTTCTGGGCCTGACCGGAAGGCTGGTCTATCTGATGGTATATCAGTCCTCCTACTATACACAGGCGGCCCAGGAGCTTCACCAGAGGGAAAGAAACATCAAGGCCAAGCGGGGGAGAATAATAGATGCCACAGGAACGGTGCTGGCGGATAACAGGACGGTATGTAATATTTCCGTTATCCACAACCAGATTACGGATCCGGACAAAGTGGTGGAGGTGCTTTCCCGGGAGCTGGGGCTTGAAGAGGAATATGTCAGAAAGCGTGTGGAAAAATACACCGCCATAGAAAAAATAAAGAGCAATGTGGACAAAGCGGTAGGGGATGTTATCCGTGATTACCAGCTGGACGGCGTCAAGGTGGATGAGGACTATAAGAGATATTATCCCTTTGACAGCCTTGCTTCCAAGGTCCTGGGCTTTACGGGAGGCGACAACCAGGGAATTGTGGGGCTGGAGGTCAAGTATGACGAATATCTCCAGGGAGAACCGGGAACGATCCTGACGGTGACCGACGCAAGAGGAGTGGAGGTTACGCAGGAGGGGGAGGACCGGGTGGAGCCGGTGAACGGCGACGACCTGCATATCAGCCTGGATGTGAATATTGAGCAGTATGCCACGCAGCTGGCTTACCAGGCGCTGGCGGCCAAGGAGGCGGAAAGCGTTTCCATTCTGGTAATGAAGCCGGATAACGGCGAAATCCTGGCCATGGTCAATGTGCCGGAATTCAATCTGAACGATCCCTTCACCCTGCCGGAGGGAACGGTGACGGAAGGGCTTTCGGAGGAGGAAAAACAGAACCTGCTGAACCGGATGTGGAGGAACGGCTGTATCAACGATACCTATGAGCCGGGATCCATTTTCAAGATAATCACCGCTGCCGCCGGACTGGAGGAGGGCGTGGTGACCATGGAAGACAATTTCAGCTGCCCCGGTTATATTATGGTGGAGGATCGCAGGATCCGGTGCCATAAAACCTCAGGTCACGGGGCAGAAAACTTTGTCCAGGCTACCATGAACTCCTGCAACCCCGTATTCGTTACGGTGGGGCTGAGGCTGGGAGCGGACAATTACTACAGATATTTTAACCAGTTCGGGCTTCTTACCAAAACAAATGTGGATTTGCCGGGAGAGGCCGGGACTATCATGCACAAGCCTGAAAACATCGGTCTGGTGGAGCTGGCGACCATATCCTTTGGCCAGTCCTTCCAGATAACGCCCATTCAGCTGGCAACCACGGTTTCCTCGCTGATTAACGGCGGCAACCGCATTACGCCCCATTTCGGCGTAAGGACGGTAGATGAAGCGGGCAATGTGACGAATACCTTCGAATATCCCGTCACCACGGGAATCGTATCGGAGGATACCTGCGAAAAACTGCGTTATATGCTGGAACAGGTAGTGGAAAACGGAGGTGGTAAGAACGGATATGTGGAAGGCTACAGGGTGGGAGGCAAGACGGCGACGAGCCAGACCCTGCCCAGAGGTACGGGACGCTATATTGCCTCGTTCCTGGGATTTGCCCCGGCCGATGATCCGAAGGTGCTTGCCATGGCCATTATTACCAACCCTCAGGGGGTATACTATGGAGGACAGGTGTCCGCGCCGATTGTCCGCCAGCTCTTTGAGAACATCCTTCCTTACCTGGAAAAAATGGACTACAGCATAGATGGGCAGCAGGCAAATTGAAAGGAAAGGCTGACTGAACAGTCACGGGAAAGGTCAAATGAGTTTATCCGTTTGTCTTCCGGTTCTCATCTCGTTTCTTGTAAGCGTGTTTCTGGGACCGGTAATCATACCTTTTCTAAAGAGACTTAAGGCTGGGCAGACCGTCAGAGATGAAGGACCCAAAAGCCATTTGAAAAAGAACGGAACGCCGACGATGGGAGGAATCCTGATATTGTCGGCCATGATAGTAACCTCCCTTTTTTATATGGAGGATTATCCGGAAATCAAGCCCATTCTCCTGATGACTCTGGGGTTTGGGCTGATCGGGTTCCTGGATGATTACATAAAGGTAATCCTGAAGCGTTCCATGGGGCTTACCCCAATACAAAAGATGGCGGGGCAGCTGGTAGTGACAGGCCTTTTTGCCTATTACCTGTTAAAATGCACGGATATCAGCCTGGCGGCGAAGATTCCCTTTATGCCGGGGAAAGAGCTGGACTTGGGCTGGCTGAATATCCCCCTTTTATTTTTTATCGTCATTGGAACGGTGAACGGCGCCAATTTCACCGACGGCCTGGACGGCCTGGCAGCCAGTGTCACGGTGCTGGCGGCAAGCTTCCTTTCGGCGGCGGCCATAGGTACGGGGACGAGAATCGAACCTGTCACCTGCGCTGTTGCGGGGGCGCTGCTGGGATTTCTGCTGTTTAATGTGTATCCTGCCAGCGTTTTCATGGGGGATACCGGTTCCCTGGCGCTGGGGGGCTTTGTGGCGGCGGCCGCCTATATGATGCAGCTTCAGCTGTTTATACCGATTATCGGGTTTATTTATCTTATCGAGGTGGTTTCCGTAATCCTCCAGGTGCTTTTTTTCAAGCTGACCGGAGGGCGGCGGCTCTTCCGGATGGCGCCCCTGCATCATCATTTTGAGCTGGGGGGCTGGTCGGAAACAAGGATTGTGGCGTTTTTTTCTGTCGTTACGGCTATCCTTTGCCTGGTGGCGCTTATCGCCATATAAAAGGCGGGAAGAAGTTCTAAGGCAGCAAAGGACGCTGCCTAAGAACTTCTATGTCCCGCCTGGAAGAATGGCGGGGGCCATTCTTCCGGGGGCTTGGAGTGCGGGAGAAAGGGCGAGAGGAAAGGGCGGGAAGCGGTTGGGGAAGAGTTGAGTATGTTTGGAGAGTGGGGGTATGGGGGATATATTGTTAGCTTGATGGTGTATGGGTTTGGGATGGAGTAGGAATTTTGACTTTGTCTGCTGCGGCGGGCGGATGGGAGTGGAGATGAATATAGAAGGAAAAAAGGTTTTGATAGTAGGGACGGGGAAGAGCGGGATTGCTGCTGCGGCGCTGCTTTCTCAGGTGGGGGCGGTGCCTGTCCTTTTTGATGAAAATGAGAGTACGGATAAGAGGGAAGTGGAGAAGAAGCTGCCGGAGGGGGTGCGGGCGGAGGTTATTACGGGAAAGCTTCCGGATCAGGCTGCGGATGAGGCGCAGCTTCTGGTGCTCAGCCCTGGTGTTCCGGTGGATACGCCTTTTGTGGAGAAGTTCAGGGACAAGGGTGTGCGTGTTTGGGGTGAGGTAGAGCTGGGCTATGCTTTTTCCAAAGGTAAGGTGATAGCGATTACCGGGACCAATGGCAAGACCACGACTACGGCTCTTACGGGAAAGATTATGAGCGATTATTATTCCTCCGTTTTTGTGGTGGGGAATATCGGCACGCCTTATACGCTGGAAGCTCTGCATACACGGGAGGACAGCGTGACGGTGGCGGAAATCAGCAGCTTCCAGCTGGAAACCACGGAGAATTTCCACCCGGCGGTGACGGCCATCCTGAATATTACGCCGGATCATCTGAACCGGCATCATACCATGGAAAATTATGTGGCGGTGAAGGAATCCATTACCAAAAATCAGACGGGGGAAGATACCTGTGTGTTGAACTATGAGGATCCTTATACCAGGGATTTCGGGGAACGGTGCCCGGCGTCGGTGGTCTGGTTTTCTTCAGCCAGGAAGCTTGAAGAGGGGTATTATCTGGACGGAGAGGATATCTGCCGCAGCGTGGGCGGAGCGGAGGAACGGCTCATGAATATCCACGATATGCAGCTTCTCGGAATCCATAATGTGGAAAATGTCATGGCGGCAATTGCCATGTCTTCGTCATACGGCGTGCCTATGGAGCATATACTGAATACAGTGAAGCATTTCAAGGCGGTGGAGCACCGGATTGAATATGTGGCAACCAAAAAAGGGGTCGCCTATTACAACGATTCCAAAGGAACCAACCCGGACGCGGCCATCCAGGGAATCCGCGCCATGAACCGGCCGACCATACTGATTGGGGGCGGCTATGACAAACAGAGCGAATATGATGAATGGATCGAGGCCTTTGACGGAAAGGTCAGGCTGCTTGTCCTGATCGGACAGACAAAGGAAAAAATAGCGGAGTGTGCCAGAAAACATGGTTTCAACAATATTGTTTTCGCAGATACATTCGAGGAATGTATGGATATCTGTGTGAAAAATGCAGTTTCCGGAGACGCAGTACTGCTTTCACCCGCCTGCGCCAGCTGGGGAATGTTCCCCAACTATGAGGTGAGGGGAGATATGTTCAAGGAATATGTGAATCAATTGAAGGAGTGATTGCGTGGCATCCAGAAGAAACAAAAAGCAAGCTGAATATTTTTTTGATTATACCCTGCTGTTTATCGTATTGTTCCTGCTGGGCTTCGGAATGATCATGGTTTATTCCACCAGCTCCTACGAGGCGTCCCTTTCGGCCAGCCTGAAATACGATGAAGCCTATTATCTCAAGCATCAGGCGCTGGCTGCCGTGATGGGGCTGGTGGCAATGATTGTTGTGGCAAACATCCCTTATCACTTCTGGGAAAGGTTTGCGGTGCTGGGATATTTTGTGTCGGCCATCCTCATAGCGCTGGTCCTTACGCCCCTGGGCATTGAGGCCAATGGAGCCAGGCGCTGGCTGAATCTGGGACTTTCCGTACAGCCTGCGGAAATCGCAAAGCTGTGTATGATCCTTTTTTTAGCCAGCTTCATCTGTAAGATGGGAAAAGGGATCCGGACCGGAAGGGGCTTCTGGCTGGTGCTGATGATTCCCGTGCCCATCTGTCTGATGGTCTGGAAAATTACCAATAACATGAGTTCCGCAATTATTATTTTCGGTATTGCGCTGCTGATGCTTTTTGTGGCAAGCCCGGACTACAAACGGTTTGTGCTGATGGGAGCCGCAGGCGTGGCGGCGGTGGCGGCGCTGGTATTTGCCATTATCCAGATGGAACACAGCGATCTGGGCTTCCGCGGGGGCCGTATCCTGGCCTGGCTGAACCCGGAAGCCTACGCTTCCGGTACCGGCTTCCAGACGCTGCAGGCGCTGTATGCCATTGGCTCCGGCGGCATTTTCGGCAAGGGGCTGGGGCAGAGCATGCAGAAGCTGGGCTTCCTTCCCGAAGCGCAGAACGACATGATTTTTTCCATTATCTGTGAAGAGCTGGGGCTGTTCGGCGGCATAGCGGTTATTTTGCTTTTTGTGCTGCTCATCTGGCGTTTCATGGTAATTGCCAACAATGCCTCGGATTTGTTCGGCGCGCTTTTGGTGGTTGGAGTGATGGGGCATATTGCCATTCAGGTGATCCTGAACATCGCCGTAGTAACCAATACCATTCCAAACACCGGTATTTCCCTGCCGTTTATCAGCTACGGTGGCTCCTCGGTCATGTTCCTGCTCATTGAAATCGGACTTGTCCTCAGCGTGGCCAAGGGCATTAAGCTGAAAAATGTGTAGAAAGAAAAAAGGCCGCTACAGGGCGGCCCAAACCGCTGCCAGGAGGGCCGCAAAGCCATAGGCAGTAACATTTATGTCACCTTCCGCATAGGATAGAATAGTTCTGTTTAGGTAATTTTTCAGTCAGGCCGGCGCACATGCTGCGCTGTCCGTAAGAAAGTGATCCGGGAGTGCCAAAATTCACCGCCAAAGGCAATTTGGGATGAGTTTTGACAGAAACTGTGAAGGCACTGAACAATTACCTGTTTTGAAAAAATCCGGGAAGGTGGACATTTGAAGTCTATTTATATCAGCGGAAACGCGCCCTTGTACGGCGAAGTTACAATCCAGGGTTCCAAAAACGCGGCGCTGCCGATCATGGCAGCGGCTCTTTTGATTCCTGGGATCAGTGTACTGAAGAACTGTCCCCGCATAGCGGATGTGGAATATATGTGCCGGCTGCTCCAAAGCATCGGCTGTTTTGTGGAACGGGATAAAAATGAGGTACGCATCGATGCGTCGGCAGTCAGCAGGAGCCGGCTGCCGGAGGAATATGTAACGATGATGCGCTCGTCCGTCATGCTGATGGGGCCCATGCTGGGAAGAACCGGTGAGGTATCCCTGCATTATCCGGGAGGCTGTGTCATAGGAGACAGGCCGATTGATATCCATCTAAAGGCATTAAGAAGTCTGGGCACCTGTTACAGCGACAGTGATCAGGAACTGGAGGCCTGGACGGCAGGCCTTAGGGGAACGGATATTTTACTGGAGTTTCCCAGTGTGGGCGCCACGGAAAACGCCGTTATGGCGGCGGTGGCGGCGGAGGGCGTGACCAGGATACGAAGGTGCGCCATGGAGCCGGAAATCGGCAGCCTGTGTGCATTCCTTCGATGTGCGGGCGCAGATATCCGGGGCGAGCAGACGGGCTGTATTACAGTAAGGGGCGGCAAGGCGCTGCATCCCTGCTGCTTTGAAATCCCTTCCGACAGGATTGTGGCGGGAACCTATCTGTGTGCCTGCCTGGCTGCGGGCGGTGAGATTTTTATGAAAAATTCCCCGGAAGGCCAGCTGAACGCCATGGAGGATGTGGCCATACGTATGGGCTGCAGCCTGCGCAGAGGGGACGAAGGGCTGTGGGTACAGCGAAGGGGAATCCTTTTTTCGCCGGGTTACGTGGAAACGGGCAGCTATCCCGGTTTTCCCACGGATCTCCAGTCGCCTTTGCTGGTGGCCATGGCGCTGGCAGACGGGGAAAGCAGACTGAAGGAAACAATTTTTAATGACCGTTTCGTGGTAGTGGCGGAGCTGAACCGTATGGGCACGGAAATTGACGTACAGGATAACAAGCTGGCCTGTGTCCCCGGCGGGCGGAGGCTCACCGGCAGACAGGTGACCGCCAGCGAGCTGCGGGGCGGGGCTGCGCTTGTGGTCGCCGGGCTGTGTGCGGAAGGACTTACCGCAGTGGGAAACAGGTATTTTATTGACCGCGGCTATGAAGATATCTGCCGGGATTTAAGACAGCTGGGAGCGGATATCGACAGCTGGTGAAAGCGGCAGGGGAAGGCTTATAAGGCTTCTGCAATTCCGGAAGCCTTTGCGGGAAGCCTTGAGAAGTGATAAAGCTAATCGGATGCATAAGGGCAGGAACTGTAAATGAAGACGGATGAAATGAAAAAACAGAAGAAAAAATCCGTTCAGGATCATAAAACAGGCAGCGGGAAAAAGCCTGCTGCCGCTGCGCCCAAGAAGAAAACGGTTCCTGGCGCCGGTACGTCCAAAGGCGGAACGGGCAAAGGCGGGATATCCAAAGGGGGCGCGGCCAAAGCTGGCCCGTCCAAAACCAACCCGTCCAAAGCTGGCCCGTCCAAAACCAACCCGTCCAAGGCAAGCCCGTCCAGAGGCGGAGGCTCCAAAGCTGTCCTGGCCAAACCGGAAAAGTCCCGGACCGGATATTCCCCCCCTCAGGGCGAACGCAAAAAAAACGCCGGCAGCCCGGGAACGGTAAGAAGCATCAGCAGGGTGGCGGCCACCACATCCACTGGCAGCAAGCTGCGGGTGGTTATGGGAAATGCGGACAGCGGCGGTGGCAGAGGAGGAAAGGGGCTGCAGTCCCTCCGGCCCAGGGGCCCGGGACGCGGCCTGATTGCGGCCGGAATATTCCTGTTTCTTTTGCTGATTGCGTCTGGTGTGCTCTTTTACATAGGAAAACATTATCATGTGGAAACCATTTATGTGGAAGGGAACGTGCATTATACCAACGAGGAAATCATACAAATGGTGACCTCCGAGCGGCTGGGGGACAACTCCCTCTACCTCTCCCTGAAATATAAAAATAAGGGAATCAGGGGAATTCCCTTTATCGAAAACATGGATGTAAAGGTCCTGGCGCCAGACACCATTAAGATTGTGGTTTATGAAAAGGCTGTGGCCGGGTACGTGGAATATCTGGACAAGTACATGTATTTTGACAAAGACGGAACCGTGGTGGAGGCTTCCGATGCCAAAACTGCCGGAATCCCCCAGGTGACGGGAATTCCGTTCAACCAGGTGGTGCTTTATGAACCCCTGCCGGTGGACAACCAGGAGGTATTTAAGGAAATACTGTATATGACCCAGATTTTGTCGAAATATGAAATCAGCGCCGATAAAATTTATTTTGACGACTCGTACGAAATGACGTTATATTTTGGCGATGTGAGAGTTAAGCTGGGCAATGACGACAACGTGGAGGAGAAAATTTCAAGACTCAAGCAAATACTGCCTGCGGCCGCGGGAACAAAAGGAGTCTTCCACATGGAAAATTATTCCGGAAGCGGCTCTAATGTTACCTTTGAACAGGATAAATAAGTAGAAGAAAATGAAAAAAGATATTGCGTTCTTCGCAAAATAATTATATGATAGGAACTGTGAAGTTTATATGGAAATCTAAAGGAGGAAGTACCTTTGCTGGAAATTAAGACAAATGACGCTGAGTCTGCTGCCAAGATCATAGTGATCGGTGTTGGCGGTGCGGGCAATAATGCTGTTAATAGAATGATTGATGAAAAAATTGATGGTGTGGATTTTATCGGAGTGAATACGGACAAGCAGGCGCTTCAGTTATGCAAGGCGCCCAAGCTGCTCCAGATCGGAGAGAAGCTGACCAAGGGACTGGGCGCCGGCGCAAAGCCGGAGGTTGGCCAGAAGGCGGCTGAAGAAAGCACGGATGAAATCACCAATTCCCTTACCGGTGCGGACATGGTATTCGTAACCTGCGGTATGGGCGGCGGGACAGGAACCGGCGCGGCGCCTGTAATTGCCGGGATTGCCAAAGGAATGGGAATCCTTACGGTAGGCGTTGTGACAAAGCCCTTCCGTTTTGAAGCGAGGACACGTATGACCAACGCGCTGAGCGGTATCGAACGCCTGAAGAACAGCGTGGACACGCTCATTGTGATACCCAATGACAAGCTTCTTGAAATTGTGGACCGCAGGACTACAATGCCCGAGGCCCTTAAGAAAGCGGATGAAGTCCTCCAGCAGGCAGTACAGGGAATTACCGACCTGATTAATGTGCCCGCTGTTATTAACCTGGACTTTGCCGATGTACAGACAGTTATGAAGGAAAAAGGCATCGCCCATATCGGTATCGGTTACGGCAAGGGTGATGATAAGGCTTCTGAAGCCGTTAAGATGGCTGTGGAAAGCCCGCTGCTTGAAACCACCATTGCAGGAGCCACCGATGTTATCATCAATGTCAGCGGTGATATTTCCATGTACGACGCGGACGATGCGGCAAGCTATGTACAGCAGCTGACCGGGGATGATGTGAATATTATCTTTGGCGCCATGTACGATGATACCACGCCGGATACCTGCCAGATCACCGTTATCGCAACCGGCCTGGATGACAAGCCTCAGAACCAGAATAAGTTCGGTTCCAATTTCAGCGTGAAGCCCCAGCAGGGCGTAAAGCCTGTTACGCAGGGAAATGGAACGCCCGTACGGCCCTACACGCCGATTACTCCCGGACAGGGAACGGGAACCAAGCCCGTGACACAGCTTCCTAACCTGGGAATCAAGAAGCCCGGCAACTTAAGAAGCAGCGTGGAAGAGAAGTCCCTGAAGATTCCGGATTTCCTTCAGAAGAAATAACCGGACCACAGGTACATCCACAGTAAAAGGTAATCATCCGCAGCGAATGCAGGCGGCAGATTTATCCCCTTCTGAATTCCTTACAGGCAAAGGGGGGAAAGAGCGGTACGCATGCATGGCTGAGAAATAATTCGTAACTGTTCAGTACCCTTCACAGTTACTGCTAAAATCCATCCTAAATCGCCTTTGGCGATGGATTTTATCACTCTTGAATCACTTTCTTACGGTCAGAGCAGTAAATGCGCTGACCTGCTGAACAGTTACAATAATTCCATATAAACATAATGATCGTGTAATAATAAAAGGCCCCTCCGTTTTGCGGATGAGGCCTTTTATATAATACCTGAAGGAGCAAATGGCAGTGACTGCCGGCTGCTCCTTTTTTAATGCGCCGATACCACATAAAGCTACAGCTTTGCGCATCCCCCGATAATTTGTCGAAAATTACAGACGGATACAGAAGAAAATGTGCGCCGTTCCGACAAAAAATGCAGGGACTGGCCGCTATAATTAACCCATGAAAGCAGTTGCCATACATACAGGAGGTGAGAAGTGAGGTACATCGTGTATATTGACCGCCTGTTTCTGCTTCAGCTGGTACAAAGCTGTGTACTCCTGCTGCTGACAAGAGCATTCCTGCGGAGCACTGTCACGCTCAAACGGATTGTTTTCGCATCGGCGGCCGGAACGCTGTTATTCTGCGTCATCTTCCTGTTACCGGGAATAAGCAGAAACATTAAGGTCCTGTTATTTGCATTGTGCTCGCTTGCAACCCTCTGGCTGGCATTCCGCATCCGCACCCTGCAGGTTTTCTGCAGGGCGGTGATACTCTACCATGCGGCGGCCTTCCTGCTGGCAGGCGCCCTGTACGCCCTGCTGCACGCTGCGGGCAGAAGACCTGCCATGACGACCATGCAGGCTTCCCTGTGTGCAGTAGGCGTAGGAACCGCCGCCCTTTACATACTCCGGTGGGAAAAAAAGAGTGCGCAGGCAGTGATAGTAACCGCAATACTGGAAGATGGAGACGTAAAAATCACCCTGGAGGCGCTGATAGACAGCGGCAACAGCCTGTACGACCCCATCAGCCAAAGGCCGGTATGCGTTGTGGAAAAAGCGGCGCTGGAAGGGAAAATCCCCCTGGATATCCCCGAAAAATTCCGCCTCATCCCCTACCACTCCCTTGGCAAAAAGCACGGCATAATGCAGGCAGTGGAAATTGAGAAACTGAAGGTAAAGAAAGAAGGACAGGAGCTGGTTATCGAGAAAGCGCTTCTCGGACTCTATGAAAATAAGGTCACACAAAGCGGCGCATACCAGATGATCCTGCATCCTGCATTACTTGAAAATCGGAGGAAAGGACATGATATTAAAAGTTGCAATACCAGGAAAAATGCAGTTTAAAATGATTCGCAGGGAACCCAGTTTCCTTTTATCAGGACAGGGCGACATTCATTATATCGGAGGCGCCGAGGTACTCCCCCCGCCCCTTGAATCAGAAAAAGAAAATGAGATCATCAGTGACCTGGGAACAGAATATGAAGACGAAGCAAAAAATATTCTCATTGAACATAATCTCAGACTTGTGGTTTACATAGCAAAAAAATTCGACAATACCGGCGTGGGCGTAGAAGACCTGATCTCCATCGGAACCATCGGCCTGATCAAATCCATCAACACCTTCAAGCCCGACAAAAACATCAAGCTGGCCACCTATGCCTCCCGCTGCATTGAAAATGAAATCCTCATGTACCTGCGCAGAAACAACAAAACCCGCCTTGAGGTATCCATCGACGAACCCCTGAACGTGGACTGGGACGGCAACGAACTCCTCCTTTCTGACATCCTGGGAACAGACGAGGACGTTATCTACCGCGACATCGAAAACGAAGTGGAACGAAAACTCCTCCTCAAGGCTATCAACAAACTCACCGACCGTGAAAAAACCATCATCAACTTAAGGTTCGGCCTCAACACCCCCGACGGCCAGGAAATGACCCAGAAAGAAGTAGCCACCCTCCTTGGCATCTCCCAATCCTACATATCCCGCCTCGAAAAAAAGATCATGAAACGCCTCAAACGCGAAATGGTCAAGGAGTGAGGGGGAGGATAAGCGCAGCTGTCCCAGTGCCCTTTGCCCTTTCCCAAATGCGCCCGGCGTCTTCCTCCCTTCCTTGGCGGCGCTGTGGGGGATTTGCAGTACCAGTCTCAAAAACGGAGTGTTCCTAACTGTTCCGAAATGCCATAATTCTGCCAGCGCAGCCAAAACTCCTCTGCAGGAGTAAAGCCGCAGGCGTCTTTACTCCTGTGTTAGTCAGACAGGCCGCTAAAGACGGCAGAATTATGGCCTTTCAGAACAGTAAGAAACATCACCGTTTTTCCAATGGCACCGCAAATTCCCCCACAGCGCCGCCAAAGAAGGAAGGCAGGCGGCGGGCGCATTTGAGAAAAGCCAAAGGACACTGGGACAGCTGCGCTTATCCTGAAAAAAGTATATTTTCCGGCAGCCGGGAGAAAATAAAAGGACTTATATTTAGTATATATACTTTGCCTATCCATAGCATAATGCGGCCAAAACGTAAATAATTAACCGTAGAATATCGGTTCAGACAGTCCAGTCACTGAGCTGCTGTACAAATACTGATATATAAATATACGCCTGCACGACTACAACAAGAATCCGTCCCATCATCCAGTGATACCTAAAACAGCACGCCATAATACTTTTTTTATCTGCATTACTAAAACGCAGCCAAACAGTACCGGGCAGCGGGTCTGAGGGTTCGGGGGCAGGGGACAGGGCGGTGGGGATTGCGGG
>NZ_QVLV01000042.1:0-37127 GCF_003435485.1 Eisenbergiella massiliensis | reverse complement strand
GCAGGTGTTTTTTCACGTACCTTTTCAGACCATGGAGATGAAACTTAAAATTGTTGAAGGCTCTCCTGAAACAATTTTTGCCAAGGTTCATCGAAATGCCCGGTCTGACTGGTACATGAAAAAACACCTGCCCCGCAGGCCGCCGCCCTTTCCCGGCCCCAACGCCCCCCGGCCTTACGCCACAGGAACCGCTGGCTCTCACAGACCGGGAGGCCAATCCCTACTCCACCAAATTTTTCAAAGTGAGGTTGTTTTCGAGGGCGTAGGCGTTTTCCAGGGTTTCGTGGGCGATGGACTGCATGGCCTCTACGGTGAAGAAGCCCATGTGGGAGGTGATGAGGACGTTGGGGAAGGTGGTGAGCCTTGCCAGGTTGTCATCCTGGATGATTTCATCGGAGCAGTCTTCGTAGAAGAGGCCTTCCTCTTCCTCATATACATCCAGGCCGACGCCGCCGAATTTTTTGGCCAGGAGGCCGTTGATCAGGGCCTGGGTGTCAATGAGGCCGCCGCGGGAGGTGTTGACCAGGTAGGCGCCGTCTTTCATTATGGATATGGTTTTTTCGTTGATGATGTGGTGGGTGTCCGGGGTAAGCGGGCAGTGGAGGGACAGAAAATCTGCTTTGGAAAGGAGCTCCTCCAGGCTGACATATTGCACGTCCAGATTGGAGTTGGGATAGGGGTCATAGGCGAGCACGTTCATGCGGAAGCCATGGAAAATACGGATCATGGCCTGGCCGATTTTTCCCGTTCCGATGACGCCCGCTACTTTATGATACAGATCGGTTCCCATGAGGCCGTTGATATTCATGTTGAATTCACGGGTCCTTCCGTAGGCTTTGTGGGTAAAACGGTTGACGGTAAGCAGCATTGCCATGGCAAATTCGGCAACCGCTTCGGGCGAATAGCTGGGCACGCGCAGTACCGCTACTTTTCCTTTCGCAGCCCGGGTGTCCACATGGTTATATCCCGCGCTGCGCAGAAGCAGCGCCTTTACCCCCATTTCATGGAGCGTGTCTATCATCTGCGCATTCACATGGTCATTTACAAAAATACAGACGGCATCATAGCCCTTTGCCAGAAAAACTGTCTCCTCACTGAAGGGCAGTTCAATAAAATATATTTCATATCCGTAATCCTTCGCCATCGGTTCAAACCAGATGCGATCATACGGTTTTGTGCTGAAAAAAGCGATTCTCATAAAAAAAGCCTTCCTTTCCCCTAAACATACTTTTATTTTTGTTTAGTGTACTCAAAGGCTCTTTTTTTATTCTTTTGTTGTCAGGATCAGGGCAGCATCCTGGCAAAAAAACTTTTAATGCTGTCAACCATGTCGTGGAAGAAGTCGCGGACTGCGGATTTGGCGCCTTCCACGACGGCTTCTTTCACGGGTTCCACCACGTTTTCCTGAATGGCTGCATCGGCGCTTTCTTTCAGCTGATCTCCATATTTTTCATAAAGCTCCTGGGCTTTGGAAAGAATGGCGTCAGGATCAAGACCCAGCTGATTTATCTGTTTGATGAGAGCGGCGATCTGGTCCTTCTGATCATCGGTCAGAGTGATCTGCAGTTCTTCTTCGCATTCGGTGATTGCACTGCTAATATCCTCGTCGGTTTCCAGTTCTCCTGCGGCCAGCTTTTCTTTCATTTTTTCCAGGAGGGCTTTCTGGTCGTCGGTGAGGATGGATTCCAGATCCTGGGAGGGCTCCGTATGAAGCGCCTCATTTCCCGGCTGCAGCTGCCCGGCGGATATTTCCGTGGCGGGCGCCGCGGTCAGGAGTAAGGCGGCCAGCAGGGCTGTGCCTATGGCAGGTGCGTGTTTCTTATGGTTTTTATTTTTGAATCTTTGACTGGTTCTGTTTCTTTCCAATATATTACTTCCTTCTTATTTTCCGGGGCTGTTGCCGGCGGTTGCGGTTTATGGATTTTTAGCGGACGCGGTGCGCCTGACCCATTCATAGATATCCTTCCACACCATTTCCCGGTCGCTTTCGTTTACCAGCTCGTGTCTGTCGTCTTCATACAGCTTGATATTCACGTTCGTCATGCCCAGCTCACGGAAGGAACGATATACGCCTTCCACAGCTTTTCCATAGTCCCCCACCGGATCTTTCGTTCCTGACATGAAGAGTACGGGCAGGTTTTTCGGCATTTTTTCCAGGCGCGTTTTGTCATGGAGACGGTCAATCAGTTCAAAGAGCGTGGCAAAGCCCCCAAGGGTAAAGGTGAAGCCGCAGAGAGGATCCTCATTGTATTTTGCAACCTCCACGGAATCCCTGGAAAGCCAGTCCATAGCGGATACGGGGTGGGAAATTTTCTTATTGTAGCTGCCGAAGGCAAGTGCGTTAACCAGGGCGCTTTTATGCTTTTCTCCCTGGAAAACGGTGAGGAACTTCACCAGCTTTTTGGAAAAGCCCAGCAGGGCCCTGGGCTGCATCCCGGTTCCCATGATGATTGCGCCGTCAATCCCGGTGCCGTAAGCACACAGGTAATTCCTGAGGATGAAGGAGCCCATGCTGTGTCCCAGCATCAGATAAGGGACGCCGGGATTTTCCTCCTGGATCATTTTTTTCAGGCGGTGGACGTCCTTAACCGCCGTGGTTGCAGGATCCTGGCTGCAGAAATAGCCGTAGGGATGGCTGCTGCCGGTGTGCTTTTCATCCCCCTTATTATATATGCTCTTTCCATGGCCCAGATGATCATTTCCCACCACCAGGATGCCTTTTTCCGCCAGGAAAACGGCCAGTCTGTGGTAACGGTCAATGTATTCGGCCATACCGTGGACAATTTGCAGAATGCATACCGGCCTGCCCCCGGGCAGCCATTCCACAGCATGGAGCTTTGTGAGTCCATCTCTGGAGTCGTAATAAAATTCCTTTTTTTCCATTGCGTAACCCTCCTTTACCGTATCTCCCCCTAAAAACGTTCCCTTATACTGCTGCTTCTCAGCAGATTTCCGCGCCGGCCGGCATCTCTTTTTCGGGAGCTACCAGCGCCAGGTTCCCTTCCGCGTCCTCAGCGCACAGGAGCATGCCCTCGGATACGATGCCCGCCAGCTTTGCAGGCTTCAGGTTCACCAGAACCATAACCTTCTTACCAACCATTTCCTCTGCGGAATAGTTGGACTTGATACCGGATACGATCTGTTTTACCTCGCTGCCGATGCGTACCTGGGAGCAGAGAAGCTTCCTGGACTTCTTCACTTCCTCGCAGGCTATGATTTCCCCTACCTGGAACTGCAGCTTCGCAAAATCATCATACGTGATTTCCGGTTTTCTTTCGATATCTATCACTGCGGGCTGTTCTTCCCCGGCTTCTTCCTCAGCAGGGCCTTCTGTCTCCGCCTTCCTTGCGGCAAACATGGCTTCCGCCTTTTCCACCACTTCCTTTGCATCCAGTCTTGCAAACAGGATTTCCGGCTGATCCGTCACCTTGTTCCCGCTGGGGTAATGGCCGAAAACAGCACATTCCTCAAAGGAAGGAAGGACAGTGTTCAGCTGCTGTGCAATCCTGGCAGAGGTTTCGGGCATATACGGCTCCAGCAGGGAAGCGCCGATGGTGATGCTTTCTACCAGGTTGTAAAGGACGGTGGCAAGACGGTCCTTCTTTGCTTCATCCTTTGCCAGTACCCAGGGCTCTGTTTCATCAATATATTTGTTGCAGCGTTTGAACAGGGAGAAAATCTCCGTCATGGCGTCAGCCACACGCAGCTCCTCCATTTTCGCGCAGATCTTTGCATAGGTGCCGGTCACCACGGACTTGAGATCCTCGTCCACAGCTTCCGCAGCGCCTCTGTCCTCCACCACGCCGCCGAAATATTTATTGCTCATGGAAATCGTACGGTTTACCAGGTTGCCAAGCGTGTTGGCCAGATCGGAGTTGATTCTTTCCACAATCAGCTCCCAGCTGATAACGCCGTCGTTTTCAAAGGGCATTTCATGAAGCACGAAATAACGGACGGCATCCACGCCGAAAAAGTTCACAAGGTCGTCCGCATACATTACATTTCCCTTGGACTTGCTCATCTTGCCGTCGCCCTGAAGCAGCCAGGGATGTCCGAATACCTGCTTCGGCAGCGGCTCTCCCAGCGCCATGAGGAAAATAGGCCAGTAGATGGTATGGAAACGGATAATGTCCTTTCCGATCAGATGCAGGTCCGCGGGCCACAGCTTCTTATACTGTTCGCTGCTGTCTCCGTCCGCATTGTAGCCGATGCCGGTAATATAGTTGGTAAGGGCGTCCAGCCATACATAAACCACATGTCTGTCGTCAAAATCAACCGGGATGCCCCATTTGAAGGAGGTCCTGGATACACACAGATCCTGCAGGCCCGGAAGGAGGAAATTGTTCATCATCTCGTTTTTACGGGAAACGGGCTGAATGAACTCCGGATGGTCGTTAATATGCTTAATCAGCCTGTCCGCATATTTGCTCATTTTGAAGAAATAGGCCTCTTCCTGGGCGGGCTTTACTTCTCTGCCGCAATCCGGGCACTTGCCGTCCACCAGCTGGGATTCAGTCCAGAAGGACTCGCAGGGGGTACAGTAAAGGCCTTCGTAATGTCCTTTGTAAATATCCCCCTGATCATACAGGCGTTTGAAAATCTTCTGTACCTGCTTTACATGATCCTCATCTGTGGTACGGATAAATTTATCATAGGAGGTTCCCATGAGATCCCACAGGCCCTTCACCTCCCCTGCCACGCCGTCCACATAATCCTGCGGCGTCACACCGGCTTCCTGGGCCTTCAGCTCGATCTTCTGCCCATGTTCGTCCGTTCCTGTCTGGAAAAATACATCGTAGCCGTCTTTTCTTTTAAATCTGGCAATGCTGTCCGCCAGCACAGCCTCATAGGTGTTTCCAATGTGCGGTTTGCCTGAGGTATAGGCAATGGCGGTAGTAATATAATACTTTCCTTTACTCATTTTCTAAAATGCTCCTTTCCTTTCTTTCCCCACGTCAACAAAAGCCCGCCCTCTTATTTTTAAGCTTTAGTCAAAAAATAAGAAGACGAGCCTACACCCGCGGTACCACTTCTGTTCACCCTATCCTCGCGGATACGGTCTCTCCGGGTACGTAAAGCCTGCCTTCTGTGCTCATTGACATGGACTCGGCTTTTTCTACCCTGCCGCTGTAACAGGCGGCGCCTGTCGCAGCCTTGCCCCCGGCTGTCCCGGCGGTTCGGTGCGCTGCTCCGAAGCCATATTCCATCCGCTTTGGCCTGATCCCTCGCAGCTGCAGACGGCGCTCTCCGCCTGCGGGATCTTCTCTGTAAGGCTTCCCTGAATGTACTCTCTTCTTCACTGCTTTTATACGTTTATAAAAGTCTGGCCGGCCCTCCGGCCGATTAACTTCAGATTATCACAATCATGTCCGGTTGTCAAACCTCGCCCGCGCCGCAGAGGCCGTCCGGCAGCCAGGTCTGGTTTTCTCCAAGTTTCACGGCAAAAATCCTGCCCCGGTCCGCATCATATTTGGCCTGGTGGTATTTAAACAGCATTCTTCCGTCCTCCCACGCGCCAAGGATTTCTATTTTTCCGGTACGGTGGGACATGACATATTTAAAGCCCTTTCCGAAACCGTTCTGCATCTGTTTCGCACGCTCCACAATCTCCGCACCCTTAAGGATCGGCACCTGAAAATGGGTTCCCACTCCCGAAACGGGCCTGCACTGGAAAATATAATAAGGAATCACGCCAATAGCCGTCAGTCCTTTAAGCAGCCCCCCAAGCACATCGGGGTCATCATTTACCCCCCGCAGCAGCACCGTCTGATTTTTCACGGAAATGCCCGCGTCAAGGAGCATCCTCACCGCTTTTTCTGATTCCTCCGTTATTTCCGCAGAATGATTGAACTGCGTCACCACATAGATTTTCTTTTTCCTGTCATAACGTTTCAACAGCTCCACAAGCTCCGGATCCAGGGTGATCCGGAAAGGGAAAGTAACCGGCGTACGCGTCCCTATACGAAGGAAATCCAGCTGCTCCATGGATGAAAGCACATCCAGGAAGTGTTCCAGAGCCTCATTGCTGTTAAGCAGCGCATCTCCCCCGGAAATAAGCACATTGCTTATCTCCTTATGCTCCCTGATATAATCTGCCGCTTTCTCAAAATTATCCGCCGTCTCCTCCTCGCTGATACCTACAAGGCGCTTCCTGAAGCAGTGCCGGCAGTACATGGCGCACCGGTGAGTGGACAGGATCAGGGCGGTTTCCCCGTATTTATGCTGCAGGCCCGGAAGTCTGGTGTTTTCCGCTTCCCCACTGGTATCAAACTTCCCCGTCATGTCGTTTTCTTCCAGAGAGGGGATGCACATACGCCGGATGGGATCCTTCGGATTGTTCCAATCAATCAGTGACAGGTAATAGCGCGGGACCGACATGGGGAAGCGCTCTAAAATCCTCTCCACCTCCTGCTCATGCTCCCCGTTCAGGTGCATAATGTCTTCCAGTTCCCCGGCATGCGTCACATTGGTTTTCAGTATTTCTCTCCAATCCATAGTCACTCCTTTCCGGCAGACGGCCGCGCCTCTGCCTGCTGAACTGTTACCTGTCTTCTCTTTACCAATTATTTACGGCATGCTCCGCAAAGGATATCACATCCTTTACTTCCAGACATGTGCCGTCGTCAAGCACCGCCTTTCCTGTAAATTTTCCGAACATCTGATGGCAGCAGTTATTTACCCAGAGCAGCTTTATGCTCGTGGTTCTGTCATAGCAGGGAGTCAGCGTCAGATCAAGACGTCCTTCCCTGTCCGTCAGATGCCAGGGATCCATATATTTGTCTCCCAGCCTGAAGTCCACCTTCCCCAGCTTATGGGCCTTGCCTTTGTAAAAAAGCATGTTCTCGCTGGCAGTATCGGTGTTGCCAAAGCCGCATCCCAGGTTAAAGCCGAACATCTCTCCGTCCAGCCGGCCGCTTCCGTTGCTCCAGTACCATTCATTATGGAAGGGCCACACGCCTCTGCCCCAGTCAAGAATGCCGAAGGAATTTTTTCTGTCAAACCGCCATTCCCTGTCCCCGGATTTTACATAGCCTTCCGCCGTCATGCAGTTGATTTTATGGTTATAATAAAAAGCGCGGGCGTATTCGTCAAAGGGCAGATTAATCACCAGAGAATTGGGATTCTGCCGTTCCAGGCGGATTTTAACCTCCACATTTCCCCAGCGGCAGGTCAGGACACGCTTCTGGTTTTTGGTCTGGAAACGCATGAGAACGCCGCCCTTCTCATAGGAAAGGGTATTGTCCTTTTCCGCGTCCGTCGGCATATGGAGAGAGCCGAAGGGCAGCACCAGGATTTTATTCAGATCCAGAAGCTTTTCCCCTTTGATAAAATCAAACAGCATCAGGCTTACCTGTCCCGCATAGGCGGCGTGTCCTATGGTAAACTGCAGGCACAGCCTTTCATTGGATATCTGATAAAAATCCCATTCTTTAATGCGCCACGCAGGCGCCTTGATTGCCTTTCTGTCATACACCAGCGTGCTTTTTCTGGAATAGCCCGGTATGGGGCGGCCCTTTTCATCCAGTACCGGCCCTTTTTTCAACAGTTCTTTTTCCATATCCAATCCCCTTTCTTCCATGGCGGCCAGGATGCGGGGCTTATTCTGCCCGGCCTTGCCATGGCTCTTAACCCCTTTGTCTCACTTTCTGCAGGCGTCCCGCCGCTGCCAGCGGAATCAGGGTAAACAATGTGAGCAGCGCCGATACCAGAAACAGGCTTGGCGCAGGAACCATGCCCATAGTGCCGCTGACCTCCATTTCCACTCCCATCCGGTTGATTACCTGCGTCGCTATGGCAGGGCCTGTTATCATGGGGATACAGACGAAGAAAATCTGCTTGATTCCCTCAAACTGGCCTCTCTGCTCCTCCGGATACAGATTTTTCATCCAGGCCGTCAGAGACTGGAGCACAAGTATGTAGCCGATGCCTGCACCGAACACGCCAGCCAGCAAAATTATCAGGTTCTGCGACAGGCTGACCAGTATCAGACCGGCAGTATTGCACAGAAGCGCCGTAAAAATCACCTGCGGCGCCTTTCCCTTATCAATAAAGCGGGCCGCGGGAATCGTCATCACCGCAGCAGCCAGCAGGCCCACGCCCTGGATTATCCCGGTCATACCGTAGTCATATCCCAGATAATTGACAAAATAAATCGTAATGTATGGGAAATAAACATTAAATCCAATAAAGTACACCGTCATCACCAGAAAAACCCAGAACAGCTCTTTATTCCCCCTTACCGTCTCCCAGTTGAACACGGTGAGGAACTGATGCCAGAAGCCCTTCTCATCCCGTTTTGGATGCAGCGTGGGCGAATCCTCCAGAGTAAACAGGGCCATGACGCCCACCACAGCCACCAGGCCGCCCATCAGGCCAAAGAAGGCAAAGAAATCAATCTGATCGATAATAAGCCCTGAAACCACCGCACCGAATATGGTGGCGAACACGGGCATAACCGCCAGTGCGCCTCCCAGCTTTCCCCGGTTATGTTCATTGGAAATATCCGTCGTCCACGGCCCGAAGCCGCCGTCATTGCCCACGGAGCCAAAAAAGCTCATAACCGCATCCGCCAGCACAACGCATGCGGCCGCAATGAACAGAGGGTTCTTGGGTATCATTTCCGTAGCCCCGAAAATAAAGGTAAAAATTCCCCAGAGAATATACCCGATGCAGATAAAAGGCTTTCTTTTCCCCTTCCTGTCTCCCCATGTGCCCACCAGGAATGTGCAGAATGTGGAAACGGCAGCGCTCACACCCACCATCCAGGACACAATCGCCGGCTCCGGCGCAATTTTGTCATAAACAAAGGTATTGAACCAGGAATTTTCAATATTCCAGCAGATCTGCCCCGTCATCCCCAATATCCAGATTAAAATCCAGTTTTTACGGCTTATTTTCCCCATTAAAAGCTCCCCCTGTTCCCGTCATGCTGTTTTACTGTGTCTTTACTCTTATCTTACTCTGATTACCGGGCTTTTTCCATAGAAGAATCCTGAATTATTTCTTTGAGCGGCACTTGACGGCGAAGGACGTAGAAGACCGAAAATTTCCGTTTTATTGTATTTTGCCATTCAGCATGGTAAAATAAGGCCTGAAGAGCCTGTCTGCCTCCGAAGGTTTTTTCAGAACCAGACAGGAAGCATTTTACGGCTGCCCGATTTTGGAAGGCTCAATTTCCCGCAGCTGCAGATATTACATCAATCTATATCAAATACTTGCCGTAACCTGGCAGAATGGAGGAAATAATGAGCAGAAAAGTTGTTTTGGCCGGCGGCTGCAGAACCGCAATCGGCGTTATGGGCGGCGCGCTTTCCACTGTACCCGCAGCTGACCTGGGCACTATCGTGATTAAGGAGGCCCTGAACAGGGCAGGAGTAAAGCCTGAAATGGTTGACGAGGTATATATGGGCTGCGTTATCCAGGCAGGACAGGGGCAGAATGTCGCCAGACAGGCCGCCGTAAACGCCGGTATCCCTGTGGAGGTTCCTGCAACCACAATTAACGTATTGTGCGGCTCCGGACTTCATTGTGTCAATCTGGCCGCCAAGCTGATTGCCTGCGGCGACGCTGATATCATCGTTGCCGGCGGTACGGAGAACATGTCCCGCGCACCTTATCTGGTACAGCAGGGCCGTTACGGCTACCGCATGGGCAACGCCCCCCTGGAGGATGCGCTTCTCAAGGACGCCCTTACCGATGCCTTCCATGGCTATCACATGGGCATGACCGCAGAGAATATCTGTGATCAGTGGGGACTGACCCGGGAGCAGCTGGATGAATTCGCTGCAAACAGCCAGCAGAAATGTGAAGCGGCTATGGAAGAGGGACGTTTTAAGGATGAAATCGTGCCCGTTGAAGTAAAGACGAAAAAAGGTTCCGTTATCGTTGACACGGACGAAGGCCCCAGAAAGGGCGTTACCGCAGAAGGCCTTGCCAAATTAAAACCGGCCTTCAAAAGAGACGGTGGACTTGTGACCGCAGGAAACGCTTCCGGCATCAACGATGGCGCTGCAGCCATCATCGTCATGAGCGAGGAAAAGGCAAAGGAGCTGGGCGTTACCCCCATGGCTACCTGGATCGGCGGAGAACTGGCAGGCGTGGATCCCTCCATTATGGGAATCGGACCCGTTGCCGCCACCAGAAAGGTTCTGAAGAAAACCGGCATGGAAATCGGGGATTTTGACCTGATTGAAGCAAACGAAGCATTTGCCGCCCAGTCCGTGGCAGTGGGACATGATCTGGGCTTTGATCTGAGCAGGCTGAATGTAAATGGCGGCGCAATCGCCCTGGGACACCCCGTAGGCTGCTCCGGCTGCCGTATCCTGGTTACGCTTCTCCATGAAATGCAGAAGCGCGATGCAAAGACCGGCCTTGCCACCCTCTGCGTTGGCGGCGGAATGGGCTGTGCTGCAATAGTGAAACGGGATTAACCGCTGATCTCAGTTTTTCCCGGAAGGCCAAAAATCCCCAAAGGCCAAATAGGCCTGCGGGGATTTTTATATATTCCGTTTTTTATATGCGCTGACATGTGAAACTGAACTATTCAATGGAGGAAGACCAATGATACCTGACAGAACCACCTCAATGCAACTGTTGAATGAAGCCTATGAACTAAATCCAGGACCGTGGAAAGCCCATTCCCTCGTCACCGCGGAATGTGCGGAAAAAATCGCCGCCTGCTGCCCCGGCATGGACAGCGAAAAAGCCTTTATCTTCGGCCTTCTCCATGATATCGGAAGACGCTTCGGCGTGACACAGCTGGCCCATGTCATCAATGGCTACGACTATCTCATGAAGCTGGGCTTCGATGAACCCGCGCGTATCAGCCTCACCCATTCCTTCGCCGTAAAGGATATACACACCTATATTGGAATACCTGACGTTTCGGAAGAGGATTGTCAGCGGATATCGGACCTCATCGCCTCCTTTGATTATGATGATTATGACAGGCTGATCCAGCTGTGCGACAGCATTGCCATGGCCGAAGGCCCCGCGGATATAGTCACGCGAATGAGCGACGTAAAAAACAGGTATGGCTTCTATCCCCAGAAAAAATGGGACAAGCATCTGGAGCTGCAGAAATATTTTGAGGATAAAATGGGAAAAAGCCTCAATGAAGTGTTGTCCTGCCAGACCTCAAATCAACAGACACAATAATAACCGCCAGGCTTTTCCAGCTTTTGGATAATTACCCTATTTCAGGAGGTGAGATCTTTTGAGACACGAACGAGGTATCAGCTCAGTACAGTTTATGTAATCTGTCGGCAGATTGTACTGAGTACTATAGTTCAGGCCCAGACTCGGAAAGAGCTGCAGCCTGTGCATCCATATCTTTGCCGGCAGGCATAACTGTACTTATTCTGCTGCTTTATAAACCACAGAAGGTACAGGAGTACAGATATGAAATATTTATATGAGATAATAAAGAAAAATAAAATATGGATCATAATTTATATTATACTGGGCATCGGCTTATCCTTTCTGGCGAATTACAGCGTCAGTTATTTTCAAAAGCTGATTGACCGTTTTACGGCCGGGACGCTTACCCTGTCCGGCATTCTTTTTTACTGCGGGCTCCTCCTGATTCTCTGCATCGCAAGCTATCTGGATGAGTATCCCCACCAAAAGCTGAATAATGGAATCTATCTGGATTTAAAGCTTATGGCTCTGAAAAAGACGAGCCGCATTGATTATCTTGCCTATCAGTCCCTCGGAACCGGGAAGCTGATACAGCGAATTGAAAACGGTTCCACGGCCGGGCGGAACATTTTGTTTGAGTTCTGGTTCAGGATTGCGAAGGAGCTGCTGCCTTCCGCTCTGTTCAGCATGTTTTTTATTTACAGGCTTAACCATGTGATCGCTTATACTGTGGCCTGCGGCTATCTGCTGGTCTTTTTGATCACAAATCTGCTGCTGAAGCTGCTTTACCGGATGAAGGAACGGATGCTGGATAACGAAGAGCTGCTGAATCATTATCTGACCCGTGGCTTTATGGAGATGGTAGTTTTCCGGCTGAACCGGCAGTTTTCCCGGGAAATACATAAGGCGGAGCGCTCAAAGGATGAAATTGTCCGCTCCAAAATCGGTATTTCCTTTATTCATGAGGCCTTTTTTGCCGCCTTTGCAGCACTGATCATCCTGATTAAGGCTGCCCTCATCATTTATGCCTGGTATACCCGTTCCATATCCATCGGAGCCGTTGTGGCCCTGATTACTTTGGTGGATAATGCCTACACGCCCATTGCCATTTTCAATGTTTTATTTGTCCAGTACCGTCTGGATACGGCCGCCTTTAAAAGATATACCTCATTTCTGGATTCTCCCGAGGATCCTCAGCTGCAAAACGGCAGCGCCATGGCATCCTTTCATGGGAATATTATGGTGAAGCAGCTGGATTTTACCTATTCGGGAAGACAGATTCTGCGGGGTCTTTCCCTTACGATAGCCCCCGGCGAAAAAATTGCCCTGGCGGGAAGCAGCGGCTCCGGCAAATCCACGCTGGTAAAGCTTCTGGCCGGGCTGCTTAAGCCAGATCGCGGCCAAATACTGGTTGACAATCAGGAGCTGCGCTGTGTAAAGCTGGACGATTACTACAGGCATATTGCTTATATTCCCCAGGAAAGCCCTGTCTTTGACAGCACGCTCCGTGAAAACCTGATATTCGATTCCACCCTGCCGGATGCAGATCTGATCCGCGCCCTGGAAAAGGTCCAGCTTCTGAAATGGTTTCAGGGGCTGGAGGATGGCCTGGATACCCAGCTGGGTGAACGGGGCGTCAGGCTGTCCGGAGGAGAACGGCAGCGTCTGGCCCTTGCCCGGCTGTGGTTTTCCGATGCCAGGCTCATTATACTGGATGAATCCACCTCCGCCATGGATAACCTGACCGAAGAGCTTGTAATGAAGGAGGTGCTCGCCCTGGCGGACGGCAGGAATATCATTGCCATCGCCCACCGGCTGAATTCCGTCCGTGCCTTTGACCGGATTATCCTGCTCAGGAATGGGGAAATTGTGAAAGACGGAAGCTTTGAGGAGCTTGCTCCAATTTGCTGAAACCATATCCCAATAAATATATAATGTAATAAAAAGGCCTTTGGACGCTGTAAAGGATTCTTCCTCAGCATCCAAAGGCCTTAACTATCGCTTATAGCTACTATTTACAGTATCCGGTCTCCAAATCCACCACGTTGCGCAGCGGTTCCCCTGCCTGAAAGCGCTTCAGGTTTTCCGCGAATATTTCCGCGATCTGCTGCAGCGTTTCCGGCAGCGCATAGCCGCCTGAGATATGGGGTGTTATGATGGCATTCGGTGCCTTCCAGAGAGGGTGGTCCGCAGGCAGAGGCTCCGGATCGGTAACATCAAGTGCTGCCCCAGCAATTTTCCCGGCATACAGCGCGTCGCTGAGGGCATCCGTATCCACAGCCGTTCCTCTTCCCACGTTCAGTACAATGGCGTTGGGGGAAAGGAGGGAAATCCGTTCCCGGTTCAGCGTATGGTAGGTGGATGGATTCCCGGGAAGGCTGAGCGCCACCACATCCGCGCGGGGGAGAAGGGAATCCAGTTCCTCCATTCCATAAAGCCCGTCAACACAGTCCGGCTTTTCTCCCACACGCCGTTTTACGCCTATGGTTGTGCAGCCAAGGGCCTTCATTTTGGAGGCGAAGCAGGTTCCGATATCTCCCAGTCCTATCACAAGCACCGTGGTTCCCTGGATGACGCCCACATGCCCTTCGCTCTTCCACTGGCACTGGAGCTGGTTGGCGTAGTACAGGTTCAGCTTCTTGCGGAGCATAAAAAGGCAGGCCAGCATATGCTCGGAGATTGCCAGGCCATATGCCCCTGTGGCATTGGTGAGGACCGCCCCCTGAGGCAGCCTTCCCGGCACGCAATAGCCTTCGGTCCCCGCATTGTTCAGCTGTATCCATTTCAGGTGTTCTGTTTTTTCCAGCTGTCCGGGGCTTTCAAGGTTCCCCAGAAAGACGTCCGCTTCCCTGAGAAGTTCCTCAGTCATATCACTTTTCAGGCAGAAAATAACGTCCTCCGGCCTTTCGGCTGCGGAGAGAATCAGGGCTTTTTGTTCCTCCGTAAAAGGAGGGGTCACTACAATTTTCATGCCTGGCCTCCTTTTTCACAGCTTTTCAGCGTTTCCAGCATAGCCTTTACGTTATCTGTCCGGTTACCGTTGAAAATGGCGGAACCGGCCACTATGACATTGGCTCCTGCTTCCAGGACCACATTGACATTGTCCCTGGTGATGCCGCCGTCCACTTCGATGTCCACGTCCGCATGCTTTTCCTGGATGAGTCTGCGGGCCTCGCGGATCCTGGCCGTGGAGGCCGGCAGGTACTTCTGGCCGCCAAAGCCCGGCTCCACCGTCATGACAAGAAGCAGGTCTATTTTATCCAGATATTTTTCTATTGCCTGAATGGGTGTGGAGGGCTTTAAGGAGATGCCGGCTTTACGTCCCAGGCTGTGTACCCAGTCCAGGGTTTCCTCCACATCGCTGCAGGCTTCCAGATGAACCGTAATGATATCTGCCCCGCTTTTGGCAAAATCCGCCACATAACGGATAGGCTCTTCCACCATCAGATGCACATCAAAAACCATATCCGTCACCTTTCTCAGGGAGGAAATCACGCACAGGCCAAAAGAAAGGGATGGCACAAACATACCGTCCATCACATCAATATGAAGGTACTGTGCGCCAGCCTCCTCTACCAGTTTAATTTCTTCTCCCAATCTGGCGCAGTCAGCGGCCAGGATTGATGGTGATAAAATATTCATATTTTTTCCTTTTCCTCTTCAGGCATCCGGAGAGCCCGCCGTCATCGTCATGCGGCAGTTCCGGAGGGGTGCCTGTAAAAACAGGCGGCCGGCCCCGACCGGGGCCGGCTCTTATCACTGCCGTTTTTATTTTACAAATTCTTTTACTTTACTGTAAATTCCGTCTGCATCCAGGCCGTATTTTGCAACGAGGGCGCCTGCGGATCCAGATTCACCAAAAATGTCGTTCATTCCGATCCTGCATACCGGAGTGGGGGCCTTTTCGGACAGGGCTTCACTTACGGCGCCGCCCAGGCCGCCGATGATAGAATGCTCTTCTGCGGTAACCACTTTTCCGGTTTTCTTTGCGGATTTGATAATCAGCTCTTCATCCAGGGGTTTGATGGTATGGATGTTGATAACTTCGGCATTGATGCCGTCTTCTGCAAGCTTTTCAGCCGCTTCCAGCGCTGCGGATACGCAGATGCCTGTTGCTACGATGGTAACATCCGTCCCTTCCCGAAGGAGAACGCCTTTTCCGATTTCGAATTTATAGTCTTCCCTGTCATTGATAACCGGCACTGCAGCACGGCCGAAACGCAGGTATACGGGGCCTACGTATTCAATGGCAGCCTGTACGGCAGCCCTGGCTTCCACAGCATCGCTGGGATTGATTACCACCATGCCGGGGATAACGCGCATGAGGGCGATATCCTCCAGGCACTGATGGGATGCGCCGTCTTCCCCTACGGTGATGCCGGCATGGGTTGCGCCGATTTTCACGTTCAGATGGGGATAGCCGATGGAGTTGCGGACCTGCTCATAAGCGCGGCCTGCCGCGAACATGGCAAAGGAGCTGGCAAAGGGGATTTTCCCTACGGTGGAAAGTCCTGCCGCAATGCCCATCATGTCGCATTCTGCGATACCGCAGTCAATATGGCGTTCGGGGAACGCCTTCTGGAAGGTATTGGTCTTGGTGGCATTTGCCAGGTCGGCATCCAGAACCACCAGGTTGGGATACTGTGCGCCGAATTCAGCAAGTGCCTTTCCGTAAGCTTCTCTGGTTGCAATTTTCTGAACCGTCTTGTTGTTTACTTCTGACATAATGCTTCACCTACTTTCTCCAAATCTGCCATTGCCACTGCATACTGCTCATCGTTGGGCGCGGTTCCGTGCCATGCCACATTTCCTTCCATGAAGGAAACGCCTTTTCCTTTCAGGCTGTGTGCGATGATTGCGGTAGGCATACCCTTGGTTTCCTTCGCTTCCTTGAAGGCCGCGCGGATTTCATCAAAATTATGGGCATCAATGTTGATTACATGGAAGTTGAATGCTTCGAATTTCTTATCAATAGGATAAGGGGAGCATACCTGGTCGATAGGTCCGTCGATCTGCAGGCCGTTGTTGTCAACGATAACCACAAGGTTGTCCAGCTTGTGGAAGCCGGCAAACATGGCTGCTTCCCAGACCTGTCCTTCTTCGATCTCTCCGTCTCCCAGGAGCGTATATACGCGGTAATCCTTATTGTCCAGCTTTCCGCCCAGAGCCATGCCGGCAGCTGCGGAGATGCCCTGTCCCAGGGAGCCTGTGGACATGTCAACGCCGGGGATGTACTGCATGGAAGGGTGTCCCTGCAGGTAGGAGCCGAGTTTACGTAAGGTAACAAGATCTTCCACCGGGAAAAAGCCTCTGTGGGCCAGGGTGGAATATAATCCGGGGGCTGTGTGTCCTTTGGAAAGAACGAAGCGGTCCCTGTCCGGTTTGTCGGGGTTCTCCGGATCGATGTTGAGTTCTTCAAAGTAGAGATAGGTGAAAATATCTGCTGCGGAAAGGGATCCGCCGGGATGTCCGGCTTTGGCGCTGTGAACTGCTGTTACAATGCCTTTGCGGATCTCGTTCGCCATTTTTGCGAGTTCAAGATTTTCCATGAATATTTTTCCTCCATTGGGTTTGAATTGGTGGATTGACGGTAACTGTTGGGGTGGAGCCCGGTGGGTAAATAATCCAGGGGGCTTGGGTTACCGTGGGTGGTGATTGTTGTTGGGTGGCCAGGGGGTGGGAGCAGGAAGGGATTAAGGACTTAAGGACTTTAGGGAACGCCGGCGCCGGGGTGGTGGCGGGAGGGCGGAGCTTCAAGTCCTGCGGTCTTTCAGCTGCCTTGGTGTCGGGTGTAGAAGTAGCGGCACCGGACGGCAGAACCTCAAGACCTTCGGTCTTTCGGTCGCTTCGCTCGCCGGATAGGTTTGAAAGGTCTGGCCGGGGAAAGCAGAAAGGTGGGGCGTTTTTCTGTTTTCCCCGGCCAGGCCTTCCAAACCTGTCCGGTTCTGCCTGGTCACGAATATGATACCCTATTTACCCCCATTTTGTCCATAGTAAGCGTTGGCTCCGTGTTTTCTGTAGTAGTGTTTGTCCTGGAGCTCCTGGGGGGCGGGTTGGATTCTTTGGTTGATGGTTTCTGCGCGGTAGGCCATTTTGGCTACTTCTTCGAGTACTACTGCATTGTGGACGGCTTCGTGGGCGTCTTTTCCCCAGGCGAAGGGGCCGTGGTTTTTGCAGAGTACCGCGGGTACGGCTTTGGGGTCTTTATTCATGGCTTTGAATTCATTTACGATGAGGTGTCCGGTGTTTTCTTCGTAGGCCTCTTCGATTTCTTCTTTGGTCAGGCAGCGCAGGCAGGGTACTTCGCCGTAAATGTAGTCTGCATGGGTGGTTCCGTAGCAGGGGATTCCTCTTCCTGCCTGGGCCCAGCTGGTGGCATAGGAGGAGTGGGTGTGGACGATTCCGCCTATTTCAGGGAATGCTTTGTAAAGCTCTACGTGGGTTGCGGTGTCGGAGGAGGGGTTGTATTTTCCTTCTACCTTATTTCCGTTTAAATCCACGATTACCATATCCTCAGGGGTAAGCTTGTCATAATCAACGCCGCTGGGCTTGATGGCAAACAGGCCGCTTTCCCTGTCGATTTCACTCACATTTCCCCAGGTAAAGGTAACAAGGCCGTATTTGGGAAGAAGCATATTGGCTTCATATACTCTTTGTTTCAGTTCTTCTAACATTTATTTCATCCTTTCTGCCCCCCGAAGGGGGCATTTTGCCGGGTTCTTTTATTTTTTTACAGCTTCGAGAATAGCTTTGCATTAAATCAATGATTCCACTGCCGCCTTTTCAATGGGAAGCCCTTTGGTGTAGCGTTCAACGAACCTGTTGAAGCCTTCCACATCCGTGCTGTCCGGTTCCAGGGTAACGCCTTCCTGTCCTGCAAATACGTCGCGTTCCAGGAACTGCGCAAGGCTTTCGCCGTCCTTTTTATTTTTCATGTAGGAAGCAAGAAGGGCAATTCCCCATGCGCCGCCTTCTCCTGCGGTCTCCATGACGGTAACCGGGGCGTTTACGGCCGCAGCCATAATCCTCTGTCCTACTTCCTTGGTCTTGAACAGGCCGCCGTGTCCCATCATTCTGTCAATCTGCACATTTTCTTCCTTCAGCAGGATATCAAGCCCTGTTTTCAGTGCGCCCAGCGCGGTGAAAAGATGTACGCGCATGAAATTCGCAAGGTTGAAATTGCTTTCAGGATTCCTTACAAACAGCGGACGTCCCTCTTCAAAGCCGGTGATATGCTCGCCTGAAAAATAATTGTATGCCAGCAGGCCGCCGCAGTCCGGATCGCCTTCCAGAGCCTTTCTGTACAGGGTTCCGAACAGCTCATTTTTATCCACCTTCATGCCGAAGGCCTGGGTAAATTCCTCAAACAGGTCAATCCATGCATTCAGGTCAGAGGTACAGTTATTGCAGTGGACCATAGCCACAGCGCTTCCGTCAGGCGTTGTTACCATATCGATTTCCGGATGTACCTTATCCAGTGCTTTTTCCAGAACTACCATGGCAAATACGCTGGTTCCTGCGGATACGTTGCCGGTACGCTGCGCCACGCTGTTGGTAGCCACCATCCCGGTTCCCGCATCTCCCTCCGGAGGGCAGACAGGGATTCCGGCTTCCAGCTCTCCTGAAGTATCAAGAAGACGTGCGCCCTCCTCCGTCAGGCAGCCGGCGTTATCGCCTGCCAGCAGAATTTCAGGCAGGATTTCTTCCAGCTTCCAGGGGAAGCCTTCCGGTGCAATCAGTTCATTAAAGGCATCAACCATACGCCTGCTGTACTGCTTCGTTTCAGGATCCACAGGCAGCATGCCGGCCGCTTCGCCGATGCCCAGCACCTTTTTCCCGGTGAGCTTCCAGTGCACATAGCCCTCCAGCGTGGTCAGATAGCTGATATCCTTTACATGCTCCTCCTTATTCAGAATCGCCTGGTACAGATGGGCGATGCTCCATCTCTGGGGAATATTGAATTCAAACAGCTCTGTCAGCTTTACGGAAGCCTCCTCCGTAATGGTATTTCTCCAGGTACGGAAGGGCACCATCAGCTCTCCCGCCTCATTAAAGGCCATGTAGCCATGCATCATGGCGCTGAAGCCCAACGCTCCTACTTTGGTAAGGGTAACCCCGTATTTTTCTTTTACATCCTCAGCCATCTTCCGGTAGCTGTCCTGCAGGCCGCCCCAGATATCCTCCAGGCTGTAGGTCCAGATATTATTCTCATAACGGTTTTCCCATTCGTGGTTTCCCGCCGCAATCGGCGCATTATCCTCTCCGATCAGGACCGCCTTGATTCTGGTGGAGCCAAATTCGATTCCCAGTGTGGTTTTTCCATTCAGAATCGCTTCTTTTACTTCTGAAACACCCATAATTACTTACCTCCTGTAAATTTTTATCTGTAATAAACGGAATTCCATCTCAGTTCATTCTTGAAATTCCTGATGGTGGTATCCTTATCGATGACAACGCTCTCAATGCCCATAGCCGCAGCCCAGTCAACCATCTGATCTACGCTCAGGTCATAGGAAAATGCGGTATGATGTGCACCGCCGGCCAGAATCCATGCTTCAGCGCCCACCTCAAGGCTGGGCTGAGGCGTCCAGAATGCAGTGGCAACGGGAAGCTTGGGCATTTCCTTCTCACACTTTTTGCAGTCAACCGCATTGATGATCAGACGGAAACGATTTCCCAGATCCACAAGAGAGGTAGCCACAGCAGGGCCGGTCTTGGAGGTGAATACCAGACGCGCGGGATCCTCACGGTTCCCCATGCTCAACGGCTGCACCTTAATGGAAATGGGTCCCTCCGCGATGGTCGGGCATACCTCAAGCATATGCGCCTGCAGAATCCCTTCCTTTCCCGGAACCAGGTTATATGTATAATCCTCCATAAAGGAAGTACCCTTGGCGTTCGGAACCCCTGCGGTCATTATCTTCATCAGACGAACCATAGCCGCTGTTTTCCAGTCGCCTTCCCCGCCGAAGCCGTAGCCCTTTTCCATCAGCCTCTGAATTGCCAGCCCCGGAAGCTGCTTCAGTCCGCCCAGCATACCGAAATGCGTAACAATTGCCTGGTAATTGCCGTCCTCCAGGAATTTTTCCAGACCGATTTCAATCCTGGCCTGCGCCGCCACATGGGCACGGAACTCCCCAGGATCCCTTCCCTCAAGCAGAATCTGATACTTGCTGTAATACTCCTCAACAAGCGCATCCACATCCGCCTGTGCCACAGCGTCCACATACTCCACCGCATCATTGACACAATAATGATCGATTTCCCAGCCGAATTTTACCTCAGCCTCCACCTTATCGCCTTCCGTAACGGCAACATTGTTCATGTTATCCCCGATACGGCAAACTCTGATATGGGAAGACTCCATAATGCCCACTGCAGTTCTCATCCAGCTTCCCAGCTTATCCTGCACACCGGCATTTGCCCAATGCCCTACAATAATCTTACGCTCAATTCCCATACGGCTTACGATATGGCCATATTCCCTGTCGCCATGCGCAGACTGATTCTCATTCATGAAATCCATATCAATGCTGTCATAAGGAATTTCCTCATTGAACTGCGTATGCAGATGACAAAGCGGCTTACGATACTCCTTCAGCCCCAGAATCCACATTTTCGCCGGGGAAAACGTATGCATCCAGGTGATAACCCCGGCGCACTCCTCATCCTCATTTGCCGCATTCAGGGTTCTCCTGATGGTCGCCGGATCAATCAGCGTAGGCTTCAGAACCACTTCAAAGGGAAGCCTTCCCGAAGCGTTCAGCCCCTCCACGATCTTTGCGGAATGCTCCGCCACCTTCCTCAGGCACTCATCCCCGTACAGATCCTGGGAACCTGTACAAAACCAGAATTTGTAGTCTCTTCCTGTTTTCATTTCACATATCCTCCTGAAAAATAATTTTTATATCTGAAGCAGCCGCCAAAACCCTTCACAGCCGCTTTCTGAATATCATTACAACAAATCAAAACCGCCGCGCCGGCACCCCAAACCCGGATCCCTCACGCCTTCGCCGGACCACTCACCGAATCCCGCTCCACGATTTCAGTCACAAACTCAAAATTCCCGTCAAAGCTCCGGTTCCTCATCACAGCCAGCAGATTCTCCGCCGCCCTGGCCCCCAGCTTATCCGTAGGATGATGCACGCTCGTCAGCCTGGTATCCGCCAGCTCCGCCAGCTCCGAATCATCAATGCTAATCAGGGAAATATCCTCCGGCACCCGGATTCCCTCCTCCTTCAAAAGCACCTCCAGCTGAAAAGCAAGCTTATCGTTATAACAAAACACAGCCGTACAATCCCGGAAATTCCTCAAAATCCGCTCCCGGTAATCATGCAGATACTGCTCCCCCTCCGTATCCAGCCACACAATCCCCGAATCCCCCGCCGGAATCCCACAACGCCTGCAGGTATCCAGGAACCCCGCGAACCTAAGATGCCCCTGCCCGTCATCAAACTTCAACAACGCCCCGATCCGCCGATGCCCCGCATCAAACAGATACTTCACCGCCATCTCCGCCGCCAGCCTGTCATTCAACGTCACATGAGGCAGCTTCAGCTGCGGATAATAACTGTTAATAAAAACAATCGGCACCTTCCTCTCCACCAGCCTCTCAATCAAAGACAGATTCGGATTCGGCAGCCCGCTCTTCGTCGCCTCCATAATAATCCCGGCCACATCATCCCTCGCCAGGATATCCTCAAGAATCGTCCGCTCCCGCTCCAACATATTATTAGTAAAAGCGATCTGAACCGAATAACCCCTCTCAAACAAATAATTCTCAATCCCCTGAATCGTCCTGGGGAAAATATAACTATCCACATAAGTCGTCACAACAGCGATCCGCGTCTTATTCTCCAACGTAGCCATCCGGTCATCACAAACATAAGTCCCGCTCCCCTGCCGCCTGACAACGATCCCTTCCTCCTCCAGAACCCCAATCGCATGCCTCACCGTCTGCCTGCTCAACCCAAACAGCTCACTCAGCTCATTCTCCGAATTCAACCTCTCCCCCGGCCCCAATTCCTTCCTCTCAAGCCTCTCCTTCACCCAATCCACAATCTCCATATACCTGGGCTTCCCAACCATCTCCATCCCCCCCTTTATTATCCCTATCATCTCAATCCACACCAACTTGTACACTCATATATACAACTTGTACACATATCATCCCCCGCCAGCTTATCCCAAAAACCCCACCTCTGCCGATTCATAACACACCCAAGCCACTATCACTAATATACAAGCTATCCATCTCACTTTTATGCACATTCACAGCCCTCTCAAATTCCGCACCAAAAAGACTGCCCATTAATTTCACTATATCCCAAACCCTCCCTCCTGTCAATAATATATTCCATTTTTCAAATACCTTTATCACTACTTGTATATATACATATTTTCCGCCCTACCTACGCCTGCCAATTCCCCCAGGAGATTTTGCGTGCAGGATGGTCCGGGGCCGGGCGGTGTGTGTGGTTCTTCTTCGGGGCTGCGGTGGGGGTATTTTCCGCTCCATTTGAAAAAATGGCGGCTGTTTCTTACTTCCCCCAAATGCCAGGATTATGCCGCCCCTAGCGGCTTGTCTGACGAATGCAGCCGACTTTAGTCGCTGCATGAGGAGTTCAGCCGCGTTGGCACAATCCTGGCATTTGGGGGAAGTTAGAAACACCCCATTTTTGAAACTGGAGCAGAAAATACCCCCACCGCAGCCCCGAAGAAGAACCACACACACCGCCCCTCCCCCGGACCATCCTGCACGCAAAATCTCCGTCCCCCTCCACACATGAAACCTGCGGGGGGCACATACATATATAAAAACCCCACAACAAGGAACACTTCTCGTGAAAAAACGCATTCCACTCATCATAACAGCCGCCGCCCTCCTCCTTTTCGCCGGCCTGTTTTTCTTTCTCTACCGTAACAACGACACCCTCCGCTTCCAAAAACTCTCGGAGGAAATCTTCGCCCAGTCCCTCAGTCAGGACAGCCTGAGCCTGCACTATACTTTGGCCGACCCCTCCCCCTATCTTAAGGCCCCTTCCCCCGCCACCCTGCCCGCATACTCCAGGGAATCCCAGAAGGAAGCCGCCGCCCTGCTGGAGAACCAGCTCCTGGTATTGCAGGAAATCAACCCGGAAAAATTAAACAGCCACGACCGCTACACCTGGTCCCTGCTCACCTCCTACCTGGAAAATGAACTGGCGGGCGCCCGGTGCGAATATTATGAGGAGCCCCTCGCTCCCTCCTCAGGCATGCAGTCCCAGCTTCCCGTCCTCCTTGCGGAATACACCTTCCGCACCAAATCAGATATGGAGGATTACCTGGAGATCCTGGAGAGCATCCCCGCCTACCTGGAAAGCCTGGCCGTTTATGAAAAGGAAAAAGCCAATGCAGGCCTTTTCATGACGGAAGCCGATGCCGGGGAAATCGTGGATCAGTGCGATGCCATTATGGCTCCCGACCTGCTCTCCGCCGGAGAACACTTCCTCCAGACCACCTTTCAGGAACGCCTGGACGGACTGGTGGAGGACGGCCAGCTGAAGCCGGAAGAGGAGGAATTTTACATCTCTGAAAACAACCGTCTCCTAACCACCGTCGTATCCCCAGCCTATACCGCCCTGGCGGACAGCATTTTCCTCCTTTCCGGCTCCGGTTCCCACAACGGCGGCCTCTGCGAGCTGCCCTCAGGCATTGCCTACTACCTCTACCTGCTGCGCAGAAATACCGGCAGCTCCCGCACTCCGGAGGAAATCCAGTCCCTGCTATCCGATCAGTTCCAGAACCTTTACCAGAACCTCCAGGCGCTGGTTGAGACCTACCGGGAACAGACCGGAACCGGTACGATTACCCTGGATGATCTCCCCGCCTTCCCTTTCCAGAATGCCCAGGAGATTCTGGACGATTTGCAGAACCGGATGCAGGCGGATTTTCCCGCCCTGGCCGTCCTCACCGACAGCCTGCCCTCCTGCCGGACCAAATCTGTGGCAGAATCCATGGAGGATTTCACCAGCCCTGCCTTTTATCTCACCCCGCCCATTGACGACATGGACGACAACGTCATCTACGTGAATAACTCCTCCACCTCCCCCGGCCTGGAGCTTTACACCACGCTGGCCCACGAGGGCTATCCCGGCCACCTGTACCAGACAGTTTACAGCCAGCTCTATGAAAACTCCAAAACAGACAATCCGGTGAGAAGCGCCCTTTTTTACGGCGGCTTTGTAGAAGGCTGGGCCTATTATGTGGAAAATATCGCCTACGGCTACGCCTCCGACGTCCTCCTGCAAAACGGCGCTCCCAACGCAAGCAGCCTGCTGACGGACATTGCCTGCCTGGAACGCAACCTGCAGGTCAATCTCTACTGCCTGCTTGATCTTTCCATCCATTATTATGGAGCAAGCCGCCAGGATGTCTACCGCTCCCTGGCCGCCTTCGGCATTTCGGACCAGGCCACGGCGGATGCCATTTACGACTACATCCGCACGGAACCCACCACCTACCTGAAATACTACCTTGGCTACCTGGAAATCCTTGCCCTCCGTGATAAGGCCACAGAGCTGTGGGGCGATGATTATACACCGCTGCGCTTCCACACCTTCCTGCTTCAGGCAGGCCCCTCGGACTTTACAAGCCTGGAAAAAAAGCTGGCGGAAACACCAACGGTCAAAACCACACTGTCCTATATGGAAACTGAAAAGAAGCTGGCCCACGGTTAATTTCCCCATCCGTTCCGCGCACTATTGCCGGGTGGCAGCCAACAGTGCAGTAAATCCGAAAAGCTCCCGCATATCACAAAAGCAGGACAGTGCAGTACAAAATATAAGTAAATATCCTATGAAAAAAATGCCGCAGGGACTCGGACGATACCGTTGCCACCTGCGGCATTAAAAACCAATCATATATTTGCATATCCCAGATCCGCTGTCCCTGCAGCCAGCCTGGCATATCAAAGTTCTTTTTCCTTTTTTCTGAATTCTTTCCCTATTTCTTCCCGTTCTGAATCCCCTGGAAATATCCCACCAGGTTCCCCAGAGATTTCTGCAGCACCACCTGCTCCTCGTCGCTCAGCCCCTCCAGCACATTACGAATCATATCATCATGGAATTTCTTATGATGGGCAAAGGCCTTTTTCCCCTTTGCGGTCAGGGATATCAGAACCACACGCCTGTCCTCTTCGCTGCGGACGCGCTCCACATATCCTTTTTTCACCAGGCTGTTTACCGAAATCGTCAGAGTCCCCGTCGTAACCGCCAGTGTTTTCGCCACAGACGTCATATTTTTCGCCGCGCCGGTTCCGATAGCCTCGATGACATGCATGTCGTTCGTAGTCATGTCCCTATACTCTTCCGTGCGGATGGCCTGCTCTTCAATTGTGTTGATATTGCGGAACAGCTTCACCAACAGCTCATTGAGCGTATCCTTGATATCCAACGGCGCTCCCTCCTTCGTTTTCCTTCCATTCCCGGTAAAAAATCCTCCGGCCTGCATCTTTTCCTTTTCATTATATAGGACACCGCACTATATTTCAATAAAAATAGTTTGATTCTCAAACTTTGACAGTTACGGCTTGTCCCCTCTTTGGGCTTATGCTGCCACGTCTCTGCTTCCCGGCCTTATCATCAACCGGAAAGCAGGGCCGCGGCAGATGAAGCCCAAATACGGCCAGAGCCATAGCCTGCATTTTACTCCACCGATTTCATGGATTCCGCCATATTGATGGCATCCAGTTTCTTATTCATCACCCAGTCAACAATCCCGGCAAAAATAAAAGTCAGAACGATGCTCAGCAGCACGCTTCTTGGCGCGATATGCACATCAAAGGCGATCATATCAATATCGATATTGTACATGACAAACCGATGCAGATAATATCCCATAATCAGCCCCACGCCGGCGCCGATACCCGTCAGCACCAGATTTTCACGGAACACATAGCTGGCCGTCTCCCGCCTGTAAAATCCAAGCACCTTAATCGTCGCGATTTCCCGCAGCCGCTCCGTGATGTTGATATTCGTCAGATTATACAGCACAATAAAGGCCAGGGAGCCCGCACAGCCGATAATCAGCAGCACCACATAATCCAGGCTCTTCATCATACTGCTGAAACGTACCTTCATATCGTCATTTACGGTCACGGAGGCCACGCCGTCGCAGTTCATAATCGCCGCGGAAACCTCGTGCACATCCGCGCCTTCCCGGACATTCACATAAGCGCTCTTATATTCCGGCTCCTTCCCTGTCTGTTCCTTCCAGGTATCCGGGGAAATATAGGCATAATTATATACATAGTTTTCGCTGATGCCTGAAACCTTCAGCTCCAGCTCATTCATATCATCATCCTGAATAGTTACCGTATCCCCGATTTTCGCATTGCATTTATCCGCCAGCTTCTCGGTAAGCACCACCTCTCCCTTTCCAGGATAGGCCACAGGCTCATCCCGGGTGGTGTGCAGATTCAGGTACAGGCCGATGTCCTCCGTTTTTTCCGGCGCCACCAGCGTAAAGGACTTTGTCTTGTCGCCCAGCGTCAAATCCCCGCTCTCCTCAAAGGCAAGCGTATAGCACTGCGCGTTGTCCGCCATAACTGCCTCAAACTCACTGCTGTCCATACTCTTATACGGATCGCTGAAAATAACGCTCATATCGTTTATCTGGATTTCATCAAACTGGTTATAGGTTATGCTGCTGATGGAATCCTTCACCCCGAAGCCGGTGAGCAGCAGCGCCGTACAGCCGCCGATGCCGAATACCATCATATAGAATCTCTGTTTATACCGGAAAATATTTCTCGCAGACACCTTCAGCAGGAATTTCATATGGTTCCAAAGGAAAGGAATCCGCTCCAGAATAATCCGTTTTCCGCTTTTGGGAGCCTTCGGGCGCATCAGCTCCGCCGCCACACTGGTCAGCTCATACCTGCAGGTAGCGATGGTCGTGCCCATGGAACACAGGATTGACACCACCAGGGAAATCACCCCCAGCTTCCAGTCCAGAATCACATGGAAATCCCCCAGACGGTACATAATCCTGTAAGCTGTCCAGATAACCGTGGGAAAAATATAGGATCCCAGAAGGAAACCAATCCCGCAGCCCAGCATCGCCGCGCTTCCCGAGTAAAACAGATATTTTCCCATAATCGTGCCCTCGCTGTAGCCCAGGGCCTTCAAAATACCAATCTGCGTCCTCTGCTCCTCCACCATACGGGTCATGGTAGTGATACACACCAGCGCCGCAACCAGAAAGAAGAAAATCGGGAATACATTGGCAATCCCCTCCACGATATCAGAATCGCTTTCAAAGCTTGCGTAACCGATATTTTTATCCCTGCCCAGCACATAGGTATCCGGCTCCTTCAGATCGGCCAGCTCTTTCCTGGCATCCTCCAGTTCCTTACGGGCGTCAGCCGTTTCATCCGCAAGCTTCTGCCGGTTCTCCTCGTACTCCTCCCAGCCGTCCGCCAGCTCCTTTTCCGAATCCTCCAGCTTCTTCTGGGCATCCCGCAGCTTTTCCTCCTGGCGCGCTATGGTATTCTCCGCCGCCTCCAGCTGCCTGCTTCCCATATTCGCCTGGGCAAGGCCGGATTCCACCTGGGCCTTTTTGCCCTTTACCTGGGCCTCCGCCAGATTCAGGCCGGTTTCATAACCGTCCTTTTCATCTCCCTCCTCCATATCGGAGGCTTCTATCCGCTTTTCCTCTAGCTGATCCAGGCCGTCCTCTATCTCCTGCTTTCCATCCTGAAGCTCCGTCAGCGAATCCGCCAGCTCCTGCCGCTTATCCGCGATCTCCGCCTTACCGTCCGCTATTTCCTTCCAGCCATCGGCAATCTCCTTCCTGGCATCTTCTATCTCCTGTTCCCCGTCCAGCAGCTCCTGCCTGGCATCCTCCAGCTTATCCTCCGCCTCGGCCACCTTCTTATCAAGCTCCCGCTCGCCGTCTGCAATCTGCCACTGGGCATCCTCCTTCAGCCTCACATACCGTGCCTGGGCCACCTCCTCACAAAGAGGCTCCGCCCAGTCCATGACCTCATCGATGTAATCCTTATACTCCTGGCTGTAAAGGGGATATTTCTCCTCCAGCCTGACAAAAACCTCCGTATAAGCTTCCGTATCAAACCCTGCCTCAGGAATATAAACATACCCCTTCAGCTTACCGTTTCCAAGCGCCGTACTCCCTCTTTCATAATTGATATAAAAAGGGGCGTCACAGATCCCCACAATTTTATACTCCGTACCGGAAAACATATCCCGGGTATCTTCCTCATTATTATCGGAAACACGGATTGTAGTGCCGATATCCTTTCTCGTAAATACCAGACTGTCCACCACGCACTCATCCGGCGCCGTCGGCATTCTCCCGGCCCGCACCACCACATGGTTCTGTACCCAAAGCAGCGAATGCGCCCGCAGCACGCTTTCTGTCCCTTCCTCGTCCTGGGCCAGGAAATCCACATAAACTGCGCCCTCCGCGATCTCCACACCCTCCCGTTCATTCAGCTGCTTCACATCGCTTTCATCAAACCCCACCGTGGACAGCAGACGCAGGTCATACAGATTATTCTCCTCCAGGTATTCCCCTCCGGCCTTCAGCATGGCCGGCTTTGTCACCTTAAGGCCCGTAAAAAATCCAACCCCCAGCGCCACAATAGCCAAAATGGCCATGTACCGTCCGAGGCTTTCCCTGATTTCCCGTACAGTTGTCTTGAATATGGTGGACTTCATCGCATTCCTCTTCCTTACCACTCAATCTCTTCCACCGGCGTAATGTGCTCATTCATTTCCATACTCCGGATCGTGCCGCTCTTTACCCGGATAATCCGGTCCGCCATGGCCGTGATGGCCTGATTGTGGGTGATGACAACCACGGTCATCCCCGTATCCCGGCAGGTATCCTGCAAAAGCTTTAAAACCGCTTTCCCCGTATTATAATCCAGCGCGCCCGTAGGCTCATCGCACAGCAGCAGCTTGGGATTCTTCGCCAGCGCCCTGGCGATTGCCACCCTCTGCTGCTCCCCGCCGGACAGCTGCGCAGGGAAATTGGACATCCTCTCCTCCAGCCCCACCTTTTTCAGCGTTTCCGCCGCATCCAGTGGATTTTTGGAAATCTGGGAAGCCAGCTCCACGTTTTCCAGCGCCGTCAGGTTCTGTATCAGATTGTAAAACTGAAAAACAAAGCCGATATCATACCTGCGGTAGGAGGTCAGCTGTTTTTGATTGTAGGCTGAGATTTCCTTCCCATCCAGGATGACCTTTCCCTCCGAAAGCGTATCCATCCCGCCCAGGATGTTCAGAATCGTTGTTTTCCCGGCGCCGGAGGCTCCCACGATCACGCAGAACTCCCCTTCCTCGATTTCAAAATTCACATCCCGCAGCGCGTGTATATCCACCTCGCCCATATGATAAACTTTTTTTACATCCTTAAATTCCACAAAAGCCATAACGGATACCGTCCTTTTCCCCAGCCTGCATGCCCTAATCCAGCTCTTCCATCATACTTTCCAGGTATCCTCTGTCCCAAAGGAGGATTTTCAGCTTCTTCGCCGCATCCACCGCCGCAGAGGTAAAATACTGATTCGTCATTACCACTCCCACCATCCGGTCATAATAATCGCGGCCCGCATAAATCTCCTGCACCGCCTTAATCCCGATGGGGGCATTATAACACTTGCACTGGACCGCATAAGTTACCCCGTCCTTTTCCGCCAGGATATCCACGCCGAAATCACCGCTGCCCCTTGTGACCTCCACATCCAGAAATCCCTTATCCCGCAGCAGATCCGCACAGAAATACTCGAACTCATGCCCTTCCATATCGTCCATTTCCAGACTCCGCCGTCTGTGCTTCCACGCCCTTGCCACAAAAAAAGCAGCCAAAACCAGGGCCGCCAGCCCTGCTGCTGATATAATACTGATAAATACTATTGATGACTGATCCATATACCTAAACTCCGTATTTTTTCTCTAAACGCATAAAAGGAACCAGACCGGCTGTCTGACCGGCGCCGGCTCTGATTCCCCTCATAGTTATCATACTCTTTTTTATAAGATTTTCCTAGAGATAATTTGTCAAATCTCTTTTATCATTGGAATATTTAAACGCATTTTCCCCGGAAATAACCCCCATGGCTACAAGCCGCGACAAATCACCGTTCAGCGTATGCATTCCATTGGCAGCCCCGGACTGCATAAGCGTAGCCATCTGATGCCCCTTGCTTTCCCGGATCAGGTTCATCACCGCATCCGTCCCCGTCAGCACCTCCGTCGCCGCAATCCGGCCCCGGCCGTCCGCCGTGGGAATCAGGCACTGGGTCACAACCCCCTTCAATACGCCGGAAAGCTGAATTCGCACCTGATTCTGGCTGGAAGCCGGACAGGCGTCGATAATACGGTCAATGGTCTGGGCAGCGCCCGTGGTATGCAGGGTGGAGAGCACCAGATGCCCGGTTTCCGCCGCTGTCAGAGCCGCTGAAATCGTCTCATAATCCCTCATTTCCCCTACCAGAATAATATCCGGATCCTCACGCAGGGCGCTGCGAAGCGCTGCCGCGAAGGAATCCACGTCCCTGCCCACCTCCCTCTGGTGGATCAGAGCCTGCTTTCTTTCATAAACGTACTCCACCGGATCCTCTATGGTAATGATATGCTCCGGCCTGGAAGCGTTGACATAATCGATCATGGAGGCCAGCGTTGTGGACTTGCCGCTTCCTGTCGGCCCCGTAACAAGGATCAGGCCTCTCGGCTCGTCCGCCAGCTGCTTCAATATGGGCGGCAGACGCAGCTCCTCTATCGTGGGAATCCGGTCATTGAGCAGCCTGACCGTACAGGCCAGCTTCCCCTGCTGCCGGAAAATATTGACACGTTCCCTGCCGCCGTCCGGCGACTGGATGGCAAAATCCACGTCCCTTCCCTCAGACAGCTCCTTCTGCTGCCGCTCGTCCGGCATATGCAGAATAATTTCCCTGGTTTCCTCATCCGTCAGCTGTATGGGGGAATATTCCAACGCTCCCCGAACCCTGATGAGCATGGGCAGCCCCTCGGAAATATGAATATCCGAACAGCCCGTCTGGCGTCCCATGGATATGATTGTATGAATGTCCATCAGCTTCTCCTTCCGGAAATCAGGAATAGTAGGCGACCTTCATCAGCTCCTCCATGGTCGTCACTCCCGCTTCCACCAAATCCACGCCGCATTCCTTCAGCGTTTTCATTCCCTGATGCTCCAGTGCGTAGTCCTTGATCTCCTCCACCGTTGCATGGGAGGAAATCATATCCCGTATCGTCCTGTCTATCGTAAGAATCTCATGGATCGCCGTTCTTCCCTTGTACCCTGTATTATTGCAGTGCCGGCAGCCCCTGGGCCGCATGATTCTGGGAATATCCCTTTCCATGAACTCCTTTTCTTCTTCCGTAGGCTCCTCCGCCACCGCACACAGCGGACACACCTTTCTCATCAGACGCTGCGCCACCACACCCACAAGCGAGTTGGCGATCATATACGGCTCCAGCCCCATATCCACCAGACGGATAATAGAAGATGCGGAATCATTCGTGTGCAGCGTGGAAAATACAAGATGGCCTGTAATCGCCGCACGGACAGAAATAGACGCAGTTTCCGAGTCACGAGTCTCTCCTACCATGATGATATCCGGATCCTGACGCAACAGCGCGCGAAGCCCCGCTTCAAAGGTAACGCCCGCCAGGTTGTTCACCTGCATCTGATTGATGCGCGCCACATTTTTCTCCACCGGATCCTCAATGGTGGAAATATTCACCTGCTTTTTGGACAGCTCCTCCAGCACCATATAAAGAGTTGTGGACTTACCGCTTCCTGTCGGTCCTGTCAGATAAATAATACCGTGAGGCGAGTTCAGCAGCTTTGAAAACTTCTTATAATCGTCCTCCTTCATACCAAAAGAAGCCGGATAATCAATGGACGAATTGCTGGTCAGCAGACGTAGCACCGCCTTTTCCCCGAAAACCGTGGGAATTACAGAAACACGGATGTTGATCATTTCATCATTTACCTGCGTCCTGAAATGCCCGTCCTGAGGCGCCCTGCGCTCCGCTATATCCAGATCTGACAAAATCTTAATACGTGCAATCAAAGACGGATGCAGGTTCTTCTGCAACGTGACATACTCGGTTATCGTACCGTCAATACGCATACGCACCGTTGTCTTATGCTCAAACGGCTCAATATGGACGTCACTGGCATTGGTATTGGCCGCCCTCTCTATCAGGCTGTTCAGCAGATTAATGATAGGAGTATCATCATCCGTATCATCGATCTGGATTTCCTCCACTATGCCCTCAGTGCTGGTGTTGGCCTTTTTGGCTGCCATTTTAGCGGAAACTTCCGAGTAATAGTAATTGATTGCCTTTTCCAGCGGATACTTTTCTGAAAGCAGAATCTCGATCTGCATTCCCGTGATCTGCCGGATATCCTCAATACCATAATAATTCAGCGGGTCAAAAACAACAACCGTAAGGATGTCATCCGTCTTGCTCACCGCCAGCATCAGATATTTTTCCGCCAGCTGCCTCGGGATTTTGCCCACGGCGTCAATATCCACAGATATCCCGGACAAATCAACTGTCTTCAGGTTCAGCTTCGCCGCCAGGGCCTCCAGCATCTGTCCCTCTGTAATATAATTCAGCTCAATCAGCGCATTACCAATACGCATTCCCGGATTCTGCTTCTGATATTCAATGGCCTTGCCGATATCTTCTTCCGTAACATAGCCAGCTTCCTTCAGGACCTGGCCCAGACGGATATTTTTAATTGAAGTTAATTCCATGTTATGCCTCGTCCTTCCTGTACATGTAGACCTCCAGACCAAGCTGCAGCGTATCGTTCACGGAAGTAATATACTCCCCGTCCGCATTGCGTATGCTGTTGTTTTCAGTTCCCCAGCCCGCGCTGGTTATCCGTATGGAAGGATAATTCCTGGTAAGCTCATCCACCATCTGCTGCATGGTGACCCGGTTCCCCCGGATCGTCATCTGTACCTGCGCCGCGTAAATTCCTGTAAAAACAGTTTCCGTTGCCTGCGCCGTACTCCCGTCCTCCTCGGACGCGCCCTGCGCCGCCGACTGCGCCATGGAATCCTCCGCCGCTGCCGCAGAAGCATAATACGGCTCCAGCTTCAGCTCACTCTGCGGCATCGTAATCGTCATCTGCCGGGACTCCAGCCCCTTACCCACCACAATGCCGGTAAGCAGCCTGTCAATCTCCTGGCTCTTCATCACCGGATAAAAATCCTTCGCCGCTTCCTCCAGCTCCTCCTGCGTCTTCACAAGGCTGCTCTCCATCGCCGGCAGCATCACAAGCTTCTGCTGCGTTTCCATCATCAGCTCCTGCTGATTTTCCAGCTCTATCTTCAGCTCTGCGTCCGCCTGGGACAAGGGCCTGATTACAAAAAATCCAAAGCCAAGGACAATCACAAAAAAGGCCATGAACAGAAGAAGCTTTTTATCTCTTTCCGTAATTTCCATTGTAATATTCACAGCAGCTTCCCCCTACTTCCCGGCCATTTCCGACAGATAGCAAACCAGATTGATCGTCCACATCCCGCTCTCGTCCGACCAGGTATATCCCGTATAATCAAGGCGTTCGAAAATATCCTTTTCTTCCAGCCTGTCTATAAACTGATTGATAATCTCCACATCCGGCGCCGCCGTATCCACGCTGATCACCCCGGTCTGCGCATCGAAGCTTTTGATTGAAAAAGTAACTTCCCCCATCGTACAGCTCTCTATCACATCCGTAATGGAGCTGTTAAAATAAGGGTAGGACTCAATATTGCGCGCGGCCTTCATCAAAGCCGCCTTCTGCATCTGCTCCCACTGCATCTGAGCTTCCACCTCATCATACCTGGCGCTCTGCTCCAGAACCTCCGGACTCTCGTTATAGCTTCTGACCTCCTCCAGCTTACGCGAGGTAAGCCAGTAGTGAACCCCGAAAAACCCGGTAATCACCAGCATTACCAACAGCAGCAGAATCACGGGCGTTAACTGCTTCATCAGGCTTTTGCGCTTCAGGCTTCTTTCCGACGTCTTCTTATACTGGATAAAAAGATTCCCGGCATCCTCCAGCAGAATCAGCCCGCATATAGGAAAAAGGTAACTGCCGAAGTCCTCCTCCTTGCTGCGGATTATACTATCATCCATAAAGCTTCCGGCTCTCAGCGTATTATCCATCTGCAGAAGGCTCTCGGAGCATACCTGGATATCCCCCTCTGAAAAACCGGCCCACGTAACATCCGTCACCGCATTTTCCAGCTTCTGCGCGGAAGCAAACTGCAAAATACCGCTGATATTCCTTGCCACCTCCACGCCATAGGACGGAGTACCGTGCTCACTGAAAGTCCGGTTCATGCTGGAATAACAATATTTTCCCTGATGCATCAGAATACTCGTCAGGTTATCCTCATCCTGAATCTGAAGGATACAGGTCCTGTCCTTAAAATAAGCCATTCTGTGCAGAACCGAAACCACGCTCCCCAGCGCGGCACGCACGCAGGTTACCTTCACCCCTATAGAAGCAAATAAACGAGTATAGGAATCCAGGAATTCACGCTCCATTCTGGTAGCGAAAACCTCCCGCATTCCTTTTTTCTTATCCGTATCGATTTCATAATAGCCATAGACACTGCCGCCGGCCTCCGACACTCCGGGGAACTCCCTGGGAATGTACTCCAGCGTTTTCTTCACGTTCATCGCCGGAACCTGAAAGGTCTTCGACATAAACTGGGAGCTGTGGAGCACCAGGCATACATTGTTCACCGCCAGGTGGTTTTCCTTCCAGAACTCCTTCAGGTGCGCCGCCAGTTCCTCCTCCGCTGTAATAACACCATTGATTATACAGCCCTCCGGCGCCAGCGTTTCATACAGCCTTTTTACTGAAATTGAGCCTTTCTTTGCATTGCCCACTGCCGCCTGAATCCTGCAGTTGGACATATATACACAGGTCTGCATCCCGGTATTGTCCTTTCTGTTAATCTATCGCTTTGCTGTGTCGTGGTACCTGAAAAGGTACCTGGTAATTCTATATTCTTTTTTCCGGTATTCTTCTTCCCGGTTTTCTTCTTTTCCCGGCAGGCCGAAATCGGCATCCTGTATCAATATCCTGCGTCAGTATCCAGAATTACTGATAGCATCATAGGAACCGTAAATCGGCATCAGTACGGATACCATGATAAATCCTACAATAATAGCCATTACCACGATTAATACAGGTTCCAGCGTCGCCACCATCTTATCAATCGCCATGTTGGATTCAAACTCCATGGAGTCCGCTATGGAATTGAGCATGCTGTCAAGACTTCCTGTTTCCTCGCCCACCCGGACAGCCGAGGTCAGCTTTTTTGTAAACCCGTCAATTGCGTCCAGCGCATCTGACAGGTTCCCGCCCGTTCGGATTTTGGCTACCGCCTCGTCGAACTGGCTGTCTATATATGTATTACCTATCGTTTTACGGGCGATTTGAAGTGCCTGGACGATAGGGATTCCTGATGCATAAAGGGAACTGATCGTTCTTGCAAAACGTGCCGTATATACGATCTTAAGAAGCTTTCCGAATATGGGAGTATGCAGCTTCATCTGATCCAGTTGGAGCCTTACCTTCGGAATATGTGCCACAAACATCAGCAGCGGTACGAGAATTGCCAGGAGGATCAAAAGCATCAGCCAGTGTTCTTTCACTCCGTCACTCATGGCAAACAAGATCTTGGTTGGCAGGGGCAGTTCTTCCATCTGTGCGAACAAATCCTGGAATTGAGGCAGTATGTAGCCCAGCATGAAGATAACAACCACTACAATTACAAAACTCAGAATCTTTGGATAGAGTGTGGCATTGCTTATTTTGGAATGCATACGGAACTGCTTGTCATAATAATCCGCCATACGCATTGATGTCTCGTCCAGGTTGCCCGCAGTTTCCGCGGAACGGACCATATTAATTAAAAGCTCCGGAAAGGCTTCATCCTGATCCTCCATTGCCTCGGAAAGGGCCTTTCCCTGGCGGACCTGACGAAGAATATTTTCGTAAGCTGTTTTTTCGTTTTTCTTATTGGATTCATCCTGCGCTATGATGTTCAGCGCACGAACCAGCGATACGCCGGAAGCCGACAGGGTTCCAATCTGCCTGCAGAATTCAGAAAGATATTTCGCTTTAATCTTATGAATCCGCTGGACTTCCTCTGCCCGCTTCGCACTGATAAGATATTTATTTTCCTGCCGAAGCTTCAGATGGAGATCGTTTTCATCCATGGCCTGCATCTGGCCGGATATTTTTTCTCCCTCTTCTGTTTTGGCTTTATAGACATATTTGGGCATAGCGGTTTCCCTTTGCTGCTTTTTAGGTTAACGGATTCGTATAATATATATTAATAATGAAGCATTTATGGCATATTGTAAAGCTTAATAAAACAAAAAATGAAGTTACAAATATAGAAGTCCTGCATACCAGTCCCATACCCTGTCTCCGATAAACAGTGCTGCTGCCATGCCCAGACACAGAAATGGGCCGAAGGCGAAGTGCTCTTTTCCGCTTTTCTTCTTCATTACCAGAAGCCATATTCCGTACAGGCCACCGGTTAATACTGCAAAGGCGAAAGACAGTAGGGTCAGCTTGGTTCCGAGAAACAGACCGCAGGCCGCCATAAGCTTGATATCTCCGCCGCCGAAAGCGCCGGGGACTAGAATCGTTATGAGGAGGAGCGGGACGCTGACTACGAACATGCCTAGGATGCGGGAGGGAAGGCTGGTACCGGGCATTGTGAAGATGGAGATGATTCCTAATACAAAGACTACTATTACGAGGGTATTGGGAATTTCCATTTTGTTTAGATCTACTATGGTTATAATTAAAAGAATAACAACAAAAATAATAACTGTAATTGCTAAACAAAAATTATTTAATGGAAGTAATAGTATACCGGGTGTGTCAAATAAACTGTGTATCACGTGCAGATTATTCGACACACCTCT
>NZ_QVLV01000041.1:0-37568 GCF_003435485.1 Eisenbergiella massiliensis | reverse complement strand
TCGGGACTTACACCCGTTAGAGCGCGCCCATGGCGCGCAAACAAAGAAAAGGGATGCATTACGCATCCCTGACAGCTCTATATGGCAAAATCAAACAGGCTGATCTGGTTGGACTCCGGCAGGTTCCCCAGCAGGTTCAGGGTATCCATCAAATCCACCACGGTCTTGGAAACCTTCGTCCTCTGCCTGAAATCATCCTTGGAAAGGAACGGGCCGTCCTTGGCCGCTTCCACAATGGCATCCGCGGCCTTTTCACCCAGGCCGTCAATGCTGCTTAAGGAGGGCATTATCTTATCCCCCACCACCTGGAAGCTGCGGGACTGGGCGGAAAAAATATCAATCGGCACGAATTCAAAGCCTCTTGCGTACATTTCCTGCACCACCTTCATATCCCTGGCCGCATCCTGCTCCTTCTTGGAAAGGGTGTCCGCCCTTCTCTTATAGTCGGCCATCATTGACTCCAGATGCTTCTGCCCCTGGCACATCAGCTCATAGGAAAAAGCGGATGCGCGGATGCTGAAAAAGGCGGCATAATAAGCCAGCGGATAATTTACCTTACAATAGGCGATACGCCATGCCATCATAACGTAGGCCGCCGCATGGGCCTTGGGGAACATGTACTTGATTTTTTTACAGGACCATATGTACCAGTCGGGCACATTTGCCGCCAGCATGGCTTCTTCCATTTCCGGCTTCAGGCCCTTGCCCTTACGGACGCTCTCCATGATGGTGAACGCCAGACTGCTTTCCACGCCCATTTCAATGAGGTAGAGCATGATATCGTCACGGGTGCAGATAGCGGTGGAAATGGTTGCCTTTCCCTCCTTGATAAGGGTCTGGGCATTGCCCAGCCATACGTCCGTACCATGCGCCAGCCCTGCGATACGCACCAGATCCGAAAAGGAGGTGGGATGTGTATCCAGAAGCATCTGCATGGCGAATTCCGTACCGAACTCAGGGATTCCCAGCGCGCCCAGCGGACAGCCGTCTATCTCTTCCGGGGTCACCCCCAGTGCATTGGTATTCTGGAACAGGCTCATTACCTGGGGATCGTCCAGCGGGATCTTGGTAGGATCGATGCCCGTTAAATCCTGAAGCATACGGATCATGGTAGGATCATCGTGTCCCAGAATGTCCAGCTTCAGCAGGTTATGGTCAATGGAATGGTAATCAAAATGTGTGGTTACCGTATCCGTCGTCATATCATTGGCCGGATGCTGCACCGGCGTGAAGGAGTTGATCTCCTCCCCCAAAGGAAGCACGATAATACCGCCGGGATGCTGTCCCGTACTTCTGCGGATTCCCGTACAGCCTGCCACAATACGGTTGATTTCACAGGTACGCTTCTTGCTTCCTCTCTCTTCATAATAATTCTTCACATAACCAAAGGCCGTCTTATCCGCCAGGGTTCCGATAGTGCCCGCACGGAAGGTCTGGCCCGCGCCGAAAATAACTTCGGTATATTTATGCGCCTTACTTTGGTACTCACCGGAAAAGTTCAGGTCGATATCCGGCTCCTTGTCACCCTTGAAGCCAAGGAAGGTTTCAAAGGGGATGTCGAATCCGTCTTTTTTCAGGGGTTCGCCGCATACCGGACAGTATTTGTCCGGCATATCGCAGCCCGCCTTGCCTGTATAGGCCTTCACATCCGGGGAGTCAAAATCATTGTAATGGCATTTCATGCAGTAATAATGGGGACTCAGGGCGTTTACCTCCGTAATTCCCGCCATGTTCGCCACAAAAGAGGAACCTACGGAACCACGCGAACCTACCAGATAGCCGTCCTCCACAGATTTCCATACCAGCTTCTGGGCGATGATATACATAACCGCGAAGCCGTTCTTGATAATGGAATTCAGCTCCTTTTCCAGCCTCTGTTCTACGATGGGAGGAAGCTTTTCGCCATACATTTCATGCGCCTTGTTATAACAGATTTCCGTCAGCGTCTTATCACTGTCCGCAATGACCGGAGGACATTTATCCGGGCGCACCGGAGATATAGTCTCTATCTGATCCGCAATCAGGTTGGTGTTGGTAATGACCACCTCCTCCGCCTTATCACTTCCCAGATACTGGAACTCCTCCAGCATTTCCTCGGTCGTGCGCAGATAAAGCGGCGCCTGTTCGTCGGAATCCTTAAAGCCCTTGCCCGCCATGATAATCCGGCGGTAGACCTCATCTCCGGGATCCAGGAAATGTACGTCGCAGGTAGCTACCACCGGCTTATTATACTGCTCTCCCAGCGCCACAATCCGTTTGTTCACATCCTGGATGTCCTCAATGGAATTGATATTCCGTATCTTTTCCTCGTTAATCATGAACTTGTTGTTGCCGGTGGGCTGGATTTCCAGATAATCATAGAAATTCACGATCCTGGCAATATCCGCATCGCTCCTGTCGTCCAGAAGCGCACGGTACAGCTCGCCAGCTTCACAGGCGCTTCCCAGTATCAGCCCCTCTCTGTGTGCAAGCAGCAGGCTCTTTGGGATTCTGGGCCTTTTGGCATAATAGGTAAGATGGGATTCCGAAATCAGTTTGTACAGGTTCACCCTCCCCGTATTGTTTTTGGCCAGGATAATCGCATGATAGGTAGGCAGCCTTTTTACGATATCAGGGTTGGAGTCTCCCAGGGCATTCACCTTTTCCAGGGTATCCTTCCCGTCCTTAAGCAGCATATCCGTAAACTTAACAAAAATCTGGGCGGTTGCCTCCGCGTCATCTACGGCGCGATGATGGTTTTCCAGGGAAATCCCCAGCGTTTTGGATACCGCGTCCAGCGTATGCTTTGCCTGATGGGGCAGCAGCACCCTGGCAATTCCCACGGTATCCACATAAGTGAAATCAAAGGGAAGCTGCTGCCTCTGGGCATTTTCCCTGATAAAGCTGATATCAAAGCTGGCATTGTGCGCCACCAGCACGGTCCCCTCGCAGAAGCTTAAAAACTCCGGCAGCACCTTTTCAATGACCGGAGCATCCATCACCATTTCATCATTGATGCTGGTAAGCTTCTCTATTTCAAAGGGGATGGGCACCTGGGGATTGACAAAGGAGGAAAAACGGTCCGTAATCTCTCCATTGATCACCTTTACCGCGCCGATTTCAATGATCCGGTTTTTGATGGGGGAAAAGCCCGTGGTTTCAATATCGAATACCACATAGCTGCCCTCCAGGGGCTGCCCCTTTCCGTCGGTGACGATTTCCTTTAAATCATCCACCAGATAGGCCTCCACGCCATAAATTACCTTAAAAAAATCATTCTTGTCCGGATTGGGATCCCCCGCGTCCTTCCTTTTTCCCTTCTCCGCCTTCCATAAATCATCAATTAAGTGGTTGGCGTCCGGGAAGGACTGCACCACGCCGTGATCCGTAATGGCAATGGCGGGATGGCCCCACTGATACGCCCGCTTCACGATATCCTTGGCTTCGGATACCCCGTCCATATCGCTCATTTTGGTATGGCAGTGCAGCTCCACACGCTTGCGGACGCTGTGATCCATACGGCCGTGGGTAAAATCACTGATTTTCTTCACGCCGACGATGGAACCGATGGTCAGCTCCCCGTCGAACTTATCTATCATGGTAATTCCCTTGATTTTCACGAATACACCGGGCTTGATGCCCTCACAGATTTCCTCCACCTGTTCGTTTTTGGCAAACATCTTAATCGTCATGGTATCGGAAAAGTCCGTGACATCAAAAATAAGGATGGTTCTTTCATTCTTGATTTCCCGCTTGTCCAGATTCAGGATTTTGCCGCGGATGGCCACCTCTCCTATTTCACCTACAATATCCTCAATGGACATGGCCTCGTCATCAAAATCCCGGCCATAGATCACATCCGGATTATCGGAACGCTTCGCGGACTTGAAAAAATCGCCGTCTCCCTTAAATTTGCCTTTCCCGCGGCCGAAGCCGCCGGACTTTTTGCCCATAAACTTTTTGCCCTCCAGCGCAGCGCCGGGACGCACTGTCCCTCCTTCAAAGGGCGCGCCTCCATCTTTGGGCTTTTGTCCTGACTCCGCTTTTGCAGTTTCCTTTGCAGCGCCTGCAAGATAAGCTTCATATGCAGGATCAACTGCCTGCTTCTGTGCTCCTCCCTCTGCATTCCCGCTTTGCCCGGCCTGCATTTCCGGCCGCGGCGCGGGCATCTCTCCGCCGTTTTCATAGCCCTTATTTCCGGTATACCTGGCTGCAATTTCCGCCACCCTGCGGGCGATAAAAATATCATCCTCTTCCTTGAACCTCCCGGTTCTTGCCTCCCTGTATTCCACAAATACATTGACAGGCAGGCCGCAGCGTTCGAAAAAAACCTTCTCCAGGATGCGGGTCAGCTCATCGCTTTTGGTCCGCGCCAGCACGGTATCCTCTATACGCAGGTTGAGCCTGCCCTCCTCAGGGAAGGAAAGCTCCGCATTTTTAAACATACTGTAAAGAAGATGGCTGTATTCCTGCAGCTCAAGCAATATGCTGTCCCGGTAAATTTCCATGAGCTTTTCCGGGTTATACTGGGAAGAGAGGCGGTACTTTTCATGAATTTTTATGGTGATATTGCAGCCGGCAAACAGCTGCTTCTTAATTTCACCTTCCACCGTAAAAATATCATCCTTCTGTATCAGCCGCTCACTGCTTAAATAAATGCGCACAAAATCCTTCTGTTTTGTTGCTGTGACGCGTTCAATCTGCGTCTGCTCAAACAGGCTTTTCAGCTTACCATCCAGTTTTAATCCGGGAAATACATCAAAAAAAGCCTTAGCCATTTATTCCTCCCAATGCAGCAGCTCCTCACGGAGAACATTCAAAAGCTCCGCCTCCGGTACCTTACGTATAATTTCACCCTTCTTAATCAGCAGGCCTTCCCCGATTCCGCCCGCGATTCCGATATCCGCTTCCTTTGCTTCCCCGGGGCCGTTCACCGCACAGCCCATGACGGCTACCTTAACGCCGTCTAAGGGGATATCCGCCACCATGGCTTCCACCTGGTTGGCAAGGCCTATCAGATCTATTTTGGTCCTGCCGCAGGTAGGGCAGCTCACCACCTCAATGCCGCCCTTTCTCAGCCCCAGTGTGCGAAGCAGCAGCTTTGCGGTGCGAACCTCTTCCACCGGGTCCCCGGTGAGGGATACGCGGATGGTATCCCCGATGCCTTCATAAAGGATAATTCCCATGCCGATGGAGGATTTGATATTGCCGCTCCAGAGAGTACCGGCTTCCGTGATTCCCACGTGCAGCGGATAATCGGTCTTGCTTGCCAGTACCTCGTGCGCACGGACGCACATGAGCACGTCCGAGGATTTAATGCTGATTACCAGGTTATGATAATCCAGATCCTCAATCATTTTCACCTTGTCAAGGGCGCTTTCCACAATCCCTTCGGCCGTAACGCCGCCGTACTTTTCCACCAGCTGTTTTTCCAGGGAACCGCTGTTGACGCCCACACGGATGGGGATATTCCTTTCCTTTGCCACCTTTACAACAGCCGCCACATTTTCCGGGCCGCCGATGTTTCCGGGATTGATGCGTATTTTATCCGCGCCGTTTTCCATGGCGGCAATCGCCATCTTATAGTCAAAATGAATGTCCGCCACAAGAGGGATATGAATCCTCTTTTTAATCTCGCCGATTGCCCTGGCCGCCTCCATATTGGGCACCGTGCTGCGGATAATATCGCAGCCTGCCGCCTCCAGGCGCAGTATCTGGGCAACGGTGGCTTCCACATCCTCCGTTCTTGTATTGGTCATGGACTGAATCAGGATCGGATTACCGCCGCCGATAACCCTGTCCCCTATTTTCACTTCTCTGGTATGCTCTCTGTACATGTTTCCTTCCCCTCCTGTTTAATTTAGAAGTCCCTTCTGTGTCAGGAAATCCCTGGCGATATCCTTCTCGTCCTTTCCTTCCACTTCCACCTGATAATTCATTTCCCGCATTTCATCATCGGAAATCTGGCCCGTGAGCTTCTCCAGCGTATCCGCAAGCCCCGGATATTTCTCCAGCGTATCGTTTCTCACAACAGTGCCCGCATAGTAGGTGGCAAACAGGCTTTTATCATCCTGCAGCAGCAATACATCCGCAGCCGCCAGCTGGGCGTCCGTAGTGAAGGCATTGGTCACGTCGATTTCCTGATTGGCCATGGCCTGGTATTTCAGGGCAATATCCACATCCACGGTACCCTTGAATTCCATGCCATAGGCTTCGCAGATCATGGGATAGCCGTCCTCTCTTTCCATATAATCCGGGTTGCCGCCAAAAATCAGGTTCCCGGAAGCCGCGGCCAGATCGCTGAAGGTCTTCAGCCCGTATTCTTCGGCCGCTTCCTTTCTTACCGCAAGCACATAGGAATTCTGGAAGCCGTACAGGCCGCTCCAGTGAAGTCCCATCTCCTGGTATTCCTTCTGCAGGTTTTCATATAAAACGTCGGGATCATCCTCTTTTTCATGCTTCAGCACCGTCAGCCATGCGGTTCCCGTGTATTCCGGATACAGGTCAAAATCACCCTTCAGCAGGGCCGGCTGGATATTGGTGGTTCCGCCGCCGATTCCCTTGGTGATTTCCACCTTAACTCCCAGATCGTGCTCTATCAGCTGCCCCAGGATTTCTGTCAGGATATACTGCTCCGTCATGGGCTTGGAGGCGATCTTAATGGGTTCCTTTGATTTGCCGCAGCCTGCAAAGACGCCTGCTGCCAGAACCGCAGCCAGTATGACCACGATGGTTCTCCTCTTGATTTTAATATTCATTTTCTTCCTCTCTTCCTACCGCTCCGACATCAGCTTTTTCACAAAGTCCGTTGCCGGATGCTCTCTGATTTCCTCCGGCGTGCCGTCCTGGATAATCCTTCCTGCATCCATTACAACAATCCGTGTTCCCAGGCGAAGCGCCTCATCTATATCATGGGTGACAAAAACAATCGTCTCCCCCTGCTGCCTGTGTATTTTCCCAATCTCCTCCTGAAGCCTGCGGCGTGTGATCTCATCCACCGCGCCGAAGGGTTCGTCCATCAGCAGGATTTCCGGCGAATTCATAAGCGCCCTGGCAATCCCCACTCGCTGCTTCTGCCCTCCGGAAAGCTCGTCCGGATAACGCCTGCGTATCTCCTCCGGCAGCTCCACCAGCTGCAGAAGCTGCGTGACCCTGTTCTGTATGGCTTTACTGTCCTTTTTACGTGACAAATCGGCCACATAGGAAATATTTTTCTCTATCGTCAAATGGGGAAACAGTCCTGTTTCCTGCACCACATATCCCAGATTCCTGCGCAGGGCTGTCAAATCTGTCCGCGACAGATCGTTTCCGTTTACCACCACGCTTCCTTCCTTTGGCCTGAGCAGGCCGTTCATCAGCTTCAGCGCAGTGGTCTTGCCGCAGCCGGAGGTGCCGATGAGCATGACAAATTCCCCCCGGGCGATTTCCAGGTTAAAATGCATCAGCACATCCTTGTTACCGTAAGCCGCCGTAATGTTCTTCAGCGATATCACACTCATGCGCCCTGCTCCCTTCTTTTTCTCGCCGTCTCGCCCCAGGGTATCTTCTTCTCCAGCAGATAAATCAGCCTGTCGGATATCAGGGCGACCAGCGCGATCAAAATACTGCCCGCATAGGTCATTGCCGCATTATTCGTTGTAATTCCCCGGTATATGGCGACTCCCAGGCCGCCGGCCCCGATATAGGAGGCAATACCGCTTAAGGATATGGTCATCACCACCATGCTCCGTACCCCGGCCAATATCACCGGCAGGGCCAGCGGCAGCTTTACCCGGAACAGAACCTGTCCCCTTGTGCTTCCCATTCCCGTCGCCACCTCCGTCAGGAAGGGCTGGATGGTGCTGATCCCGGTATAGGTATTGCGCACAATCGGAAGCAGTCCGTAGATACTGAGTGCAATGATTGCCGTCTTATCCCCGATTCCCGTAAAAGGAATCAGAAAGCCCAGCATGGAAATCGAGGGGATAGTGTACAGCACATTGATCACATTCATGATAATCTGCGCCGGTTTTCTGTATTCACTGATGATGACGCCGATGACAAGCCCCAGAACAAGGGATACCGTCACCGAAATGCCCGCGATGCGGATATGCTGTAAAATGAGTTCCGCAAAAAATGAGCTGCGTTCCGCATACAGCCTGAATATTTCCTGTATCATACCGTTTTCTCTCCCATCCAATCTCATTTATTATACCCTCACAGACTACTTTTGGCAACCGGAAGCGGTTTCCTTTTATTCGGAATGTTGTATCTATTTTCTATTAAAAAGCAACAATGCAGGCAGAAAAAAAGTCCTGCGGCCAACCCTTCCGGGTATTCTGCCGCAGGGACTTATTTTTTTCAACTATTCCTCCGCCTTCAGTTCAAACTGTATGGCACGGAATTCTCCGGATACGGAAGGTATGGAAATTCCCGCATTCATGAGGGCGCTGCCGCTGATTACCCGGCCGTCCTCCAGCCTGTATTTTGCAGACGCATCCAGGCCTTTCAGCTTTACAAATATCGGTTTATTGTTCGCCCTGACATGGGTGATCACCAGATTAAACAATGCCTGCTTCTTATCCGCGGAAACAAAGGACCAGGCCACGAACTCTTTTCCGTCTCCGGGTGCGTTCAGGCGGTAGTAATCTCCCTGATGCACCAGCTCATAATATTTCTTATAGTCGGCAACCTGCTTCTTTACCTGCTCCTTTTCTTCTTCAGGAAGCGTGTTCAGATCCAGTTCATAGCCGAAGCTGCCCGCCATGGCGACCACGCCTCTGGTGGCAAAGGGCGTAATTCTGCCTGTCTGGTGGTTCGGGCATGCGGATACATGGGAGCCCACTGCGCCGACAGGATACAGGAAGGAGGTGCCATACTGGATATCCAGCCGCTCAATGGCATCCGTATCATCGCTGCACCAGATCTGGGGAGAATAATACAGCATAGCTGCGTCAAACCTTCCTCCTCCGCCGCTGCAGCCTTCAATCATCAGATCCGGGAACGCTGCCGTCAGCCTTTCCAGCAGTTCATATACGCCCAGCATGCAGCGGTGATAAACCTCACCCTGTTTTTCCTTCGGCAGCGAAGCGCTGTAAATGTCACACATGCTGCGGTTCATATCCCATTTCACATAATCGATGTGCGCATGGGAAAGGATGTCCGACATTCTTTCAAACAGATAATCCCGGACCTCCTGTCTTGACATATCCAGCACCAGCTGGAAACGGCTGCGGTTGGGCTTTCTGCCCGGAATCTGAAGCGCCCAGTCCGGATGCGCCCTGTACAGATCGCTGTCCTCCGAAATCATCTCCGGCTCAAACCAGAGGCCGAATTTCATGCCCATGGCATTGACCTTTTCCGAAAGGCTGGAAAGGTTGGCCGGCAGCTTCTCTAGGTTCACATACCAGTCGCCGAGGCCGGAGTTGTCATCGTTTCGCTTTCCAAACCAGCCGTCATCCAGGACCAGCATCTCTATGCCCAGGTCGGCCGCCTGCGATGCGATCTTCAAAATCTTCTCTTCGTCAAAATTGAAATATGTGGCTTCCCAGTTATTAATCAGGATGGGGCGTCTTGCATATTTATATTTTCCTCTGCAGATATGGTCGCTGATGATTCTGTGGAAATTATGGGACAGCTGCGTAAAACCGCTGCCTGAATAGCTCATAATCACCTGCGGTGTTTCAAAAGTCTCTCCCGGCTCCAGGCGGAAGCAGAAATTCTCAGGATGAATTCCCATTACCACCCGGGTCTGTCCCATCTGATCCACCTCTGCGCCTGCCAGGAAATTGCTGCTGTACACAAAAGCCATTCCGTAGCAGTCTCCCGCATCCTCAGTCGTCTGCGGCGTACAAAGTATCAGTGAAGGATTATGGTGGTGGCTGGAGGTTCCTCTCCTGCTTCCCACGGAAACGGTGCCATGGCAGAGAGGCGTACGCTCCATCTGGCGTTCCATGGCATGTCTGCCGTGGAAATGGATCATCTCCCACTCCCCGAAGCCCATGTCCAGGCATACGGACAGCATTTTTTCAAGAGAAATGGTCCCTTTTGCAGTATTGCGAAGCTCCGCCGCACGGGTAATCACGTCTTCCTTCTCAAAAACACCGTATTTAAGAACCAGCTCCAGACCGGTAGCCGTATCCTTCATCAAAATGGTCAGCGTGCTGCTCTCGCCGTTCTCATCATACACTGCGGGCATTCCTGTCACTTTATAAGCCCCTGCCGTAATCTCATGGGAAACATAACGGAAATCAGCAGCTCTTGTGCCGTCCGGATTCACCACCTCAATACAGGAGGTACGGTAATCGCCCACGCCGGCCGAAGGATATTCCTGCGGCTGGATATCCAGTGAAAAGGTTCTGTCGCTTCCCGCTTCATACGGGTTGCCTGAGAACCCGGAATCCGAACTCCACAGCAGATAATCCATCGTGCTGCCTTCCACCTTCCTGCCATAATAAAGGTGCTGTAAAATGTTGTATCTGCCCACCATCATCTGGTAGGTGCTTCCCGCTGTCTGCAGGGTGAAAATTTGGGTGGCTTCATTATAAGTTATTGCCATGTTCAAGGTCTCCTTCCCGATATATCCAATTAACTCCATCATATGAAAACAGGCTCCCCCTGTCAATCCTTTCCTGTTAGCTCTACCTGTCAATTTGTCTTATGTTTTGTTCAGGGGCTGTCCTGATTTTCCCCTGTACAGGAAAAGGCAAACCGGTACCGGGCCTCCTGTCCATTCTTTCCGGCCATAACCTCCACCTGCAGATTTTCTTCAGCCCGGATTAATTCCCAGGGAATTTCAACGAATACCGGGCCGGATGCTTCATAAACAGCGCCCGTCCGGATTAACAGCTTACGCATATCCTCATCTCTGACCGACATACCTCCAATCGCCGGCTGCGTTTCCCTTGCCTGCGCCCTGTCCGCCGGCATTTCCCATCCCAAAAGTGCGGCGGCCGTCAGTCCTGCCGCGAAGCCCATACAAAGCCCCTTTCTTTTTTCGGCACGCAGGATGTTCTTTCCCTTATTCTTACAGCGCGGCTCCTTAATGACCCGGCGCCTTTCCGGTTTCCGGTCCTGGATACGGCGACAGCTGCCTTTGCTGTCTTCTGACAGCTTTTCTTTTATTTCTATGCTTTCCTTCAATATTACTTCCCTTCTTTCCGTCCAAACCCGCTTCCTTTTTCCGTAATATGCCGGTTCTATGCCAATCCTGAACAGACATGTCTATTGATACCATGGGAATCCGCCCTTACCCGGGCAAAGAATAAAAAGATAAGATAGATGTTAGAAAGCAGACCTTACGGCTGCGTATTTGTTATTATACCACAGTCTTTTCCTATTCAAAAGACCGTTAATCATAAAATTTCTGTTAACTGTAAGCTGAAAGGGGCATCCCTCTATCGAGGAACGCCCCTTCTGCTGCTATATGTGCAGTTTTCCCGCATCCGGCTTTTCGCAAAGCCAATAAAAAAACTGTTACGGATTGGCCATATGAAATTTTCCCACCATTATCTGGTTTTCCTGCTCTCCATTATTTTCCGGATACGCGCTTCCATATCCGTTACAACGCTTCTGTATTCCCATGCAACATTCTCTCTTTGCCCTATATCGTAGTCCATATTATAAAGCTGGGGATCATGGGACAGGCCCGTTTCGATCCGCACCTGCTTCATATAAGGAGAACCTTCACTGGGGGAAAGGTAGGTCCAATTGCCGCTGCGTAACATTTTGCCGCACGTAACATCTTCTACCAACAGCTCTTTCCTTCCGACAGGATCCTTGCCGACAAGCGCTGCGTACTGATCCTGACTGTCGATGGCCGCATCATCCGGCAGCTCCATACCCAGCATATCTGCGAAGGATGCAAACAGATCCACCTGGCTTATCAGCGCATGTGTAACACCTTTATGTTCCAGTCCCGGCCAGCTTACGATAAAAGGTATTCTGCTGCCGCCGTCAAACTTGCTGTACTTACCGCCGCGTAAGGGACCTGTCGGTTTATGCGTGCCGTTTAATTCATAAGCTCCGTCCAGATAGCCGTCATCCAGTACCGGACCGTTATCACTGGAGAACACGATCATCGTATCTTCCAGAATACCCAGCCGCTGCAGCTCTTTGTACAATTCGCCGACACACCAGTCCATTTCCACAATCACATCCCCACGGGGTCCCAGTTCTGTTGCACCACGGAAACGCTCGGAAGGCACACGCGGAACATGAGGCTGGTGCAGCGCATAATAGAGGAAGAAAGGCTGTTCTTTTTTCTGGGTGTCATCAATAAATTTAATCACTCTGTTCAAGAAGGTCTCTGCAAGGTCTTCATCTCTCCAAAGCGCTTTTTTACCGCCGCGCATGTAACCAATTCTGCCGATACCTCCTATAATGCTCATATCATGGCCATGGGAAGAACGCATATTCAACAGTTCCGGATTCTTATAATATGTGGGGATATCATCAAACACACATTCTTCATCATATGTTACCTCTATCGGATCCTCCGGTTCAAGATTCACGACTCTGCGTCCTTCTATATAAACGCAGGGTACACGATCTGCGGTTGCCGGAAAAATAAAGGATTCATCAAAGCCTAAATCAATCGGGGTCAGGTTGATATCCTGATTCCAGTCGATAGGCGCATTGCCGTCACTCAATCCCAAATGCCATTTGCCTACAATACCGGTGTGATACCCCGCGCGTTTAAACATAGCAGGCAAAGTATCCACGCCCTGCTCTATGATGCACTGTGCGTCACCGGGCAGGATATGAGCCCTGTCATTTCGGAACGGATAGCGTCCGGTGAGAATGCTGTAGCGGGCCGGCGTGCAGACTGCAGATGTAGAATACGCATCTGTAAACCTAAGGCCATCGGCACAAAGCCGATCCAGATTCGGCGTCTCAATCTGATGGGTTCCATAACAGCCCAAATCACCGAAGCCCAGATCATCCGCATATACGATAATAACATTACGTGGGGCACGTTTTATACTCATTTTGTCCTCTTTTCATATCAGGAGACAGAGCGCCTTCTTATCAGCATGTCCTCTGTCTCCTGCAGCCTTCATTTACTGCTAATTATATATTTACATTTGTGACAGTCCGTCAGAATGGCTCATTGACTGTTCCGGCCTGACAGACACTGTGTCCATTTTACGAATAAACAACTTTTCTTTCCTTCTGGGCAACCGCTATGTATGTTTTTCCTTCGTTCAGCTGGATTTCATTTCCGGCGTCATCAAAATATCTGGTAGGGCCGTAATCCGTGGTCTTCTGCCAGGTAATATGGATACATTTTCCCTTGGTAAAGTAATAGCCGTCCTCTGTGGTATCATAATTATAGAATGCAAGATATCCCTTCGCATCCAGAGTCATCCACTTGGAATTCTGTACAATGACATTGGCAAATGCCAGCTGCTGCCCGTTTACCGCATCCTTATGTGCCTTTCCATGGATGGTCTTATAATACAGGCCGTCCGCCGCATTGTAGGTAAATCCGGTCTTGGTATAAGGGAATACATTGGACAGGTTGATCTTGTTGGCAGTCTGCGCTGCGGCGCCATACTGTGCAAGCGTATTTACGCCCGCTGCAAAGTTAAAGTGCTTGGGGCTGTAATACTGCGGCCTGAGCGCCAGGGAATAGCCCAGCTGTGTACAGGCATTGGTAATTCCGCTGCCGCTGATGTAAGCGTTATGGGGCGCTTTTCTGTCGTTGCTTCTGAAGAATGCATTCGCTCCGGGCGCATTTCCGCCAGTGCCATATTCATAGGTCCCGGAAAGGTTGTTGATATCAGGCATGCTGATACGGTCTTTCATATACCATACACCGCCGAAATGAACCAGAATAGGATCCCATTCCGTGGCAATCGGAATATAGTAAGCACGGCAGCTTCTGATATTTCCGATTCTGGAAAGTCCCTGCCAATCATCAATGATTGCCAGCTGACGGGAAATATCCCCTTCTTCCATTACTTCATAAAGCACCTTCGCATGGCTGATACCGTAGGACGGCTGCGCCGCCTGATCTGTGGGCATCATAATGGCAATCGGCCTGGAAGCGGCCTGTGCGGCAGGAACCCATTCATTGGTATATACGCTTCTTACATAACCTGCCGGCCCTTCCTCCGCATTTACTTCGGCCGCCGGCGCCGCTGCAGCCACACAGAGCACCGCTGCCAGAAGTGCTGACAGGGTCTTAATTTTTTTCCTAATCATCTTTTACCTCCTTTTTCCCCTTTCAAATTAAAACCTGTCCCAAAAACAGGTATGATTCTATAGTACTCACTTCTGACAATTCCGTCAACTTCCTGCAGTGAATTCCGAAAAGATTTCGGAAATATTAAGATATTTGTCAGGAATGTGCATAACATAATCTCTTCGTACCCTATCTATATCTCTTATCCTTTACATACTGATAAGAACAGGGACCCGACCAAAGATTTGATCAGATCCCCTATAATGAAGTATTTGCAGGCAATTTTATAACAGGCTTATACAAAACCATGTTAGTTTTATGTATATCAATATAATACATAAAGATTAGTCAAAATATATTTTTTCTGCCTTATTATATCACTATCCTGCCAAACTTCATTATCTTTATTGATTCCCGCCCTTACAGAACATCCGGTTACAGTGAAGCAGCGCCTCTTATATATTGTGTTAAATTATATATTGGCCGGCAACTGCGTAAATCTTGAAATTTTTCATTTTACTTCAATTTGAATACAGGCTCCAGAAAATCGGCGGTGAAAAATAGTTGGAAAAAAGGAAAAAATACTCTTGCCAAAACAGGAAATACCATATATAATAAATGACGTCGGTAATTCGCTGGAATAGCGCAGTTGGTAGCGCAACTGATTCGTAATCAGTAGGTCGAGGGTTCGAGTCCCTTTTCCAGCTTTATACAATTGATGAGACGCAGTATTATGTCTCGTAAGAAATAAGCTTAGTTTATAACAGAAAGCTTCTGTTACAAATTAAGCTTATTTTGTTTGGTGCCATTCCAATAGGAGATATGGCACCAAACAGTGTTATTGTTTTACTTCAGTAACCTGCTGTAATGAGCATTCCATATCTCCAACAGTATATGGCGCCCCTTCATATTTCCGGTATCCGGTAGTAACGAATCCATTGCTGATATACCAGTTTCTGAGCCTGGTATTATCGTCTATCATACCCAAAACAATTTTCTTTTTCCCGGATTCCACCGCCTTCTTCCTGCAAAAATCCAGCAATTCCGTACCATACCCATTATTTCTATATTCCGGAAGGATAATAATATCATTCAGTTTGCAAACATCCCCTGCCATTTTTATGCCAAGGAAACCAATCAATCGGCTTTCCAAAAAATACCCATACATCAGTACTCCCTCATCAAATTCTTCCTGCAAACGGCTGCAGGGCAAAGCCGCTCTGCCTCTGTCCGGGGAATTCTCTTCTGTTAAGCCGAACTCGTCTGCTACTGTACCATATCCACGGTGAAAAATCTGTATACACTGCTCCAGTTCTTCTTTTTCGACAGCTCTAATCATTTCTGCCTCTTTCCACCTGAAAATTCAGGCCTTTTCCTCTTTAACTGCATCCAGATGCACGTCCATCTGAGGAAACGGAATCCCAATCCCATTTTCATCAAAGGCGTATTTGATTTCCTCCAGCATGGCCCAGCGGACAGGCCAGAAATCCTCCGTACGCGTCCAGAACCGCATTCCCAGCACCACGGAGCTGTCTCCCAGGTCATCCACGAAAATGCTGTATTCCTTGTCCTTCAGGATCTTCTCATTGGCTTCAATGAGCGAGGTAATCACCGATTTAGCCTTGCGGATATCCGACTGATAGGAAATACCCACCTTCAGCTCCACCCTGCGGTTGTCCTCATTGGTTACATTGGTAATGCTGGTATCGGCCAGCGCGCCGTTGGGCAGTAGGATAATTTTATTGTCAATGGTTGCCAGCTTTGTGTAAAAAATAGTGATTTCAGAAACCGTACCTTCATTTTTATGATTATCCTCAATAATGTAATCCCCGACACGGAAGGGATGCAGGAGCATAATCAGAATACCGCCGATACAGTTTTTCAGGCTGCCCTGGAAGGCAAGTCCGATGGTTACTGTGGCAGAGCCTATGACTGTGGCAATGGTCGTGGCGTCAATGCCCAGCTTTACGGCAATCTGGAAAATGAGGAACGCATACAGCCCCACCTTCAGCGAGGAATCCAGAAACTGCTTTGCTTCCTTACTGGCATTGGCACGCTTCAGCGCATTTCCTGTCAGCTTTCTGATAAAACTGATGATTCGGGAGCCAATCAGAAATGCGACGATGCAGAAAACCACGCGGATGAGCAAATCCAGAAGGGACTGGGGCGCAGCCTTTAAAAGCTTCTGCCCCAGAGCCAGCTCCTCCGTCACATCCGCAGTCAGCAGAATCCAGCTCATTGCCCGTCCGCCTTCCTGCGGCTTTTAACCACTTTCACGGGCTTTTCCACCTCTCCTTTTTCCGCAATGACCTCATCCACCTCAAACACCTTTTCGGCCAGTTCCTCCTTCAGTGTTTTGGCTGCCGCTTTCTTTGCTCCCTTTTTTTTCCTGGCGGCTTCTCTTGCCTTCTTTTCCTTTTCCGCTTTTTTCTTTGCGATTTCCTTCAGCTCCTCTTTCGTATAGGGCTGGTAGGAAAAAATACTGATGCCAAGGGGGGCCTGTGTTATTTTTATAGAATACTCCCTTCCGTCAAAGGGTTCCTCCAGCGCGGTCTTCACTCTGGGATTCACCCTGCCTTCCCCTCCGAAGGCTTTGGCATCGGAGTTAAGTATTTCCTTATATTTTCCGTTAAAGGGAACGCCCACCTGGAAATTCTTCCGCTCCACATTTGCAAAATTCATCACAATCAGAAGCATCTCCTCCGGCTTGTCCGCCTTTCTTACAAAGGACAGGATGCAGTCGTTGGCGTTGATGCAGTTAATCCATTCAAAGCCGTCCCAGCTGGTATCCTTTTTATACAGGGCAGGCTGCTTACAGTACAAATGATTCAACGCTTTAACAAACTCGCTCAGGCCCTTATGATCCGCGTTTTCAAGAAGCTCCCATTCCACGCTTCTGTCTTCGTTCCATTCGTCATATTCCCCGATGTCCTGTCCCATGAAAAGGAGCTTTTTCCCGGGATGGCACATCATGAAGCCATAGCTGGCCTTCAGATTTTCGAACTGCTCCTGCCTGTTTCCGGGCATTTTGCCGATCATGGAAGCTTTGCCGTGCACCACCTCATCATGGGAAAGCACCAGCATAAAGCGCTCGCTGTACGCATAAACCATGCTGAAGGTAAGCTCATTATGACAGCCGGAACGGAAATAGGGATCCTGCCTGATATAGCTGAGGAAATCATTCATCCAGCCCATATTCCACTTCATGTCAAAGCCCAGGCCGTCCTCATCCAGGCTGCCTGTCACCTTTGGCCAGGCGGTAGATTCCTCCGCTATGGACAGCGCGCCTTTTCCCCGTTTGTGAATCATGCTGTTTACATGCTTCAGGAATTCCATCGCTTCCAGGTTCTGGTTCCCTCCGTAAATATTAGCCACCCATTCCCCGTCATTTTTACCATAGTCCAGGTACAGCATGGAGGCCACCGCGTCCATACGGATGCCGTCCGCATGATACTGCTCTATCCAGAAAAGCGCATTGGCAATCAGATAATTGCGCACCTGCGGCCTTCCATAATTATAAATCAACGTTCCCCAGTGGGGATGCGCCCCCTGTCTGGGATCCTGGTGCTCATACAGGCAGGTGCCGTCAAAAGCGGAAAGCCCATAGGTATCTCTTGGGAAATGCGCGGGCACCCAGTCAAGGATTACGCCGATCCCCGCCTTATGCATTTCATTCATGAAAAACATGAAGTCCTCCGGCGAGCCATAGCGGGAGGTTGGCGCATAATAGCCGATGACCTGATAGCCCCAGGAGCCGTCGAAGGGATGCTCCATAATGGGCATCAGTTCGATATGGGTATAGCCCATTTCCTTCACATATTCAATGATCCTGGGAGCCAGTTCCCTGTAATTGCAGTAGGTCCTTCCGTCCTCCGGCTTGCAGAAGGAGCCCAGATAAAGCTCATAAACGCTGACAGGCTCTTTGCTGTAATCTTTTTTCGCGCGCTTGTCAATCCAGTCCTCATCCTCCCATGAAAAGCCTGAAATATCACTGATAACCGACGCGGTTTCCGGCCGAAGCTGCTGGGCAAAGGCATAGGGATCCGCTTTCAGGTAGGTAAGCCCTCCCTTCACCTTCAGTTCATATTTATAATTCTGTCCTTCCAAATCCCCCGGGATGAAAATCTCAAAAATACCGGAATCCCAGAGTCTGCGCATCTGATGCACCCGGCCGTCCCAGCGGTTGAAATCGCCTGCCACGCTCACCCTTACGGCATTAGGGGCCCATACTGCGAAATGTACGCCCTTTACGCCGTCGATGCAGCAGCTATGTGCGCCCAGAATTTTATAAGCCTCATAATGAGTGCCCGCCGCAAAAAGATCCGTATCCTTCTTGGTTATCACGGGGCCGAAGCGGTAGGGATCGATGATTTCCTCCGTCTTTCCTTCCGGATATTCCACGCGGTACACATAATCCGTTACCCCTTTTCCCGGAATCAGGGCAGCAAAATATCCGGCCTCATCCGCCATTTCCATTTTTACTTCTTTGCCGGTTTCCCCGATTACCGCCGTAACCTGGGATGCTCCCGGCTGAAAGGTCGCAAGCAGCGTGGAGCTTCCCACGGTGTGCGGCCCCAGAAGCTTATGGGGATTATCCTCCTCCGAATAAATAACCGCCTCGATCTCCGGCCAGTTCATCAACTTATACAATTTTTCTTTCATCCAGATTCCCTCAACTTTCCGCTCTATTTTTCACGCAGGCTGTGAATAAAAAGCCCGCTTCTTAACTTGGGTTCAAACCATGTGGACTTGGGCGGCATCAATTCTCCTGCGTCAGCTACCGCAAACAGCTCCGAGATTGAAGTGGGATACATGGCAAATGCCACCCTGCAGTCTTCGTTCACCCTGCGTTCCAGCTCCTTCATCCCCCGGATGCCTCCTACAAAATCAATGCGTTTGTCCGTTTTGGGGTCTTTAATGCCCAGCACCGGCCCCAGCAGGCTGTCCTGAAGGATGGATACATCCAGACCCTTCACCGGATCGGTCGGGCAAATCTCCGGCCTCGCCTTCAGGCGGTACCATTTCCCGTCCAGGCACATGCCGAAAACAGCCTTGGCCTCCGGCCTGTGGGAAACGCCTTCCCCACATTCCTCTATATCGAAGGATTCCCCGATTTTACCAAGAAATTCCTCTTCCGTGTAACCATTGAGATCTTTTACCACCCGGTTATAATCCATAATCATCAGCTGATCATCCGGGAAAAGCACGGACAGGAAAAAGTTAAAGGGCTCTTCCCCCGTATATCCGGGCTTCGCCTGCCTTCTCATCTGGGAAACCTTCACTGCGGATGCACACCTGTGATGTCCGTCCGCAATATAAATCTCATTGATTTCGGAAAAAGCGGCATGGATGGCATCCACATCCTGCGCCCTCCCGATACGCCATACCCGGTGCGTAATTCCATCCTCCGCCGTAAAATCATAGAGCGGTTCTTCTTTCTTATACGCTGCAACAATTCCATTGATAACGGAACTGGAACGGTATGCCAGAAAAATGGGGCCGGTCTGTGCATCGCAAGCTTCCACATGGCGTATCCTGTCGGCTTCCTTGTCCGCCCTGGTGTTCTCATGCTTTTTAATCACCTGCCCAAGATAGTCATCCACACTGGCGCAGGCGGTAATGCCGGTCTGGGATCGACCGTCCATGATAAGCTCATATATGTAATAAACCGGGCTCTCCTCCTGTACAAAGTATCCTTCCTCAATCCTTTTCCAAAGCAGTTCCCTCGCTTTTTCGTAAACACAGTCCGCATATACATCCACACTGTCGTCAAACTGTGTCTCCGCCCTGTCAACAGACAGGAAGGAAAGCGGTTCCTTTTGCACCTCGGCCTTTGCCTCGGCCCTGTTATATACATCATAAGGTAACGCTGCAATCCGCCCTTCCAGGCCCTTCTTCGGCCTGTATGCGCAAAACGGTCTGATTTCTGCCATCCTCTACCTCCGGTATCCGTTTTCTTTTTATTTTAAGTATAACTGATTCTTTCCATGGATACAAGTGCTTCCCCTGACGCGGGCACAAAAACACGAAGCTTATATGCCGTAAAAAAGTCTGCCCCTACAGAGAAAAAACGTCCGGCAAGCCCCATTAGAAGCTGTCCCGGACGTTTTATCCATTGACATTATTTATTTTACAACCCTGACACGGATAACTCCCGGTATGGAGCGGAGGGTGTCAATGATCTCCTCGCTGGGACGTTCCTCCACATCCAGCATCGTGTAGGCTATATCTCCCTTGGATTTATTGGTCATGTCGGAAATGTTGATGCCGTTATCACCGAACAGCGCTGTAAATTTGGTAATCATATTGGCCACATTTAAATGGAAAATAGCAATACGGCCGGCCTGATCGCAGATTCCCATGTCACAATTGGGGTAATTCACACTATTGTTGATATTTCCGTTTTCCAGGAAGTTCTTCAGCTCCTTAACCGCCATAACCGCGCAGTTGTCTTCCGATTCCTCCGTGGAAGCTCCCAGATGGGGAATAACGATGCAGCCAGGCTTTCCTGCGGTAGTGGTATTGGGGAAATCTGACACATACTTGCGTACTCTGCCTTTTTCAATGCCGGCAAGCACCGCTTCTTCGTCCACAAGCAAATCACGGGCAAAGTTCAGCAGGATAACGCCGTCCTTCATTTTACTGATGGCATCTTCATTGATCATTTCCCTGGTAGAATCAAGCAGCGGGACATGGATGGTAATCACATCGCAGTTTTCATAAATTTCATCCACATTGATCACATGCTTGACATCCCGGCTTAAATTCCATGCGGCATCTACGGAAACATAAGGGTCATAGCCGTAAACCTCCATACCCATATGCTTCGCCACGTTGGCAACCTTGACGCCGATTGCCCCCAGGCCGATGATTCCCAGCTTTTTATCCTGTATTTCCGTTCCTGCAAAGTTCTTTTTCACCTTTTCAGCAGCCTTGGCGATGTCCGGATTGTCTTTATTTTCTTCCACCCAGTTAATTCCGCCGACGATGTCGCGGGAGGCCAGGAGCATGGCGGCAATGACGATTTCCTTCACACCGTTTGCATTGGCGCCCGGCGTGTTGAATACAACAATACCTTTTCCGGCGCATTTATCCAGAGGGATGTTGTTCACTCCGGCGCCTGCCCTTGCCACGGCAAGAAGATTGGCCGGCAGCGGCATATCGTGCATGTTGGCGCTTCTTACGAGGATGCCGTCGGCTTCCTCAATATTATCCGTTTTTACATAGTCCTCGGTAAAACCCTCCAGCCCCACCTGTGCGATGGGATTCAGACAATGATATTTAAACATAGCGGTACTCCTTTTCTTTTTACTTGAAACATTTCAGATAACCAAACCGTTACTTTTGCTTTAATTCTTCCGACTTTCAGGCATTCTCCGCTTCAAATTTCTTCATGAATTCCACCAGCTTCTCAACGCCCTCCACAGGCATTGCATTGTAGATGCTGGCGCGCATGCCGCCTACGCTTCTGTGGCCCTTCAGGCTTTCCAGGCCGGCTTCTTTGGCTTCCTTTACGAATTTGGCATCCAGTTCTTCACTTCCTGTGATGAAAGGCACGTTCATCAGGGAACGGTCTTCCTTGCGGACAGTGCCTTTAAAGAGACTGCTCTGATCCAGGAAATCGTACAGAATAGCTGCTTTTTTCTCATTCAGCTCCTTAATGGCGGACAGGCCGCCCATTTTCTTCAGCCATTTGAATACCTTGCCGCAGATATAGATGCCATAGGCCGGAGGGGTGTTGTAAAGGGACCCCGCATCCGCATGGGTTTTGTACTGGAGCATGGTAGGGGTGCCGGGGAGTACATCCTCGGTGATAAGGTCTTCCCGGATGATGGCGATAACAACGCCCGCAGGTCCTATATTCTTCTGCACGCCGCCGTACATAATGCCGTATTTTGTTATATCCACCGGTTCGGAAAGGAAGCAGGAGGACACATCGGCAACCAGGGTCTTTCCTTTGGTGTTGGGAAGTGTTTTAAATTTCGTACCGTAAATGGTATTGTTTTCACAGATATAGACATAATCCGCATCCTCTGAAATGGGGAGATCGGAGCAGTCAGGTATGTATGAGAAGGTTTTGTCTTCAGAAGAGGCGATCTTGTTCGCTTTTCCATACTTGCCGGCTTCCTGCCATGCTTTCTTTGCCCATTGGCCGGTAACGATATAGTCGGCCACCTTGTTTTTCATCAGGTTCATGGGAATCATGGCGAACTGCTGGCTTGCGCCGCCCTGCAGGAAAAGCACCTTATAATTATCAGGAATCCCTATCAGATCCCGTAAATCTGCTTCCGCTTCATCAATAATCGTCTGGTAGGTTTTGGAACGGTGGCTCATCTCCATAACGGACATGCCGCATCCTCTGTAATCCATCATTTCCTCTGCAGCTTCTTTCAGGACTTCCTCAGGCAGAACTGCCGGTCCCGCTGAAAAATTATAAACTCTTGCCACTTCTAATTCCTCCTCATGTTAAGTCCGGGCCTGTCGGGCTGTCCCGGTCCGGTAGCTTTTATTGTAACTGCGCGGTGAATTGCAGTTAACGTTTATTTTACATAGTTCACTCACTTTAGTCAACTACTACGTTAAACAATTTATGTGCTTTTTCTGTAAAAAATGCTTTGAGTCCCGCCGAATCCCTGGCCGGCTCCCTGTGGCTCCCCCTGTATGGCGTCCCCCCGGCGGGCTATGCTTTCTGTGCGGGCACGCTTTCGCTCGGTTAAAAACGCAGCGGTACTAACGACGCAGAGTACGCGTCGTAAGGACCGGCGTTTTTAGACGACCCGTACAGAAAGCATAGCCCGCCGGGGGGACGCCATACAGGGGGAGCCACAGGGAGCCGGCCAGGGATTCGGCGGGACGCGAAGGTTTTTGCAGGAAAAGGACATAAAGGGCAGGGTGGGTAGGATGGGGGTGCTTTTACTTTTAATAAGTATGCCGGATACTTTGGAAGTGTACCCGGCAAGTGTTTTTTTATTTTTTGGGGGCTATTTTGTGTTGTATGAATGTGGTGCTGGGGGCGGCTTTTTTTGGGGGGGATTTCAGATGTCCTGCCTCGCAGCTGTAATTATGAGTTTGGTGTCGGCGGCAGGTCATCTGCGTCGAAGACTTCGCTGATGGCGGCGCCGGGGGATACCATGGGGAATACTTTGTCGTCTTCGGGGATGATGCATTCAATTAGGACGGGGGAGCCGGAGGCGATCGCTTTGTTTATTGCGGGGGCTACTTCTTCTTTTTTGGTGACACGGATGGCCATGCAGCCCAGGCCTTCCGCTACTTTGCAGAAGTCCACTTTGTCTGCCAGGATGGTCTGGGAGTATCTGTGGTCGTAAAAGAGGGTCTGCCATTGTCTTACCATTCCCAGTACGTGGTTGTTGATTACGATCTGGATGATGGGGATGTTGTAGCGGCTGGCGGTGGCCAGTTCGTTCATGTTCATGCGGAAGCAGCCGTCTCCTGCAATGTTGACGCATATTTTATCCGGGCGTCCCATTTTGGCTCCTATGCAGGCTCCCAGGCCGTAGCCCATGGTGCCCAGGCCGCCGGAGGAAATGAAGGTGCGGGGCCTGGTGTAATGGTAGTATTGCGCCGCCCACATCTGGTGCTGGCCTACATCGGTGGTGATGATTGCGTCGCCGCCGGTAATGCGGTCCAGTTCTTCGATTACGTAGGGGCAGCTCAGCTGGCTTTCGTCGTATTTGAGGGGGTATTTTTCCATCAAATCACGGATATGGGCAGTCCATTCCTTGTGGTCGCACTGGGGAAGGCTTTCGTTGAGGGTGTCCAGGATTTCTTTCAGGTCTCCTACGAGCGCTGCGTCGGCCCGCATATTTTTGTTGATTTCGGCCGCGTCAATATCTATATGCAGAATTCTGGCATTGGATGCGAATTTTTTGGCGTTTCCCACGACACGGTCGGAAAAACGGGCGCCCAGGGCAATAAGCAGGTCGCATTCGCTCACGCCAAGGTTGGAGGCTTTGGTGCCGTGCATTCCGATCATACCGGTATAGAGGGGGCTGTGTCCGTCAAAGGCGCCTTTTCCCATCAGGGAATCACAGACGGGAGAATCCAGCTTCGCAGCAAACTCCCTGACCTGTTGTGCCGCTCCGGAAAGGACTGCGCCTCCGCCCACATAAATGTAGGGTTTTTTTGACGTTGTAAGAAGCCTGAGGGCGGCTTCCACTTCCTCCGGGGTAAAACGGCTGCCATGCTCCGGCGGCTCCGGCTTCTTCGGCGTGTATTCGCAGAGGGCTGCAGTCACGTCCTTGGTTACGTCCACGAGAACCGGGCCGGGACGTCCGGAAGCCGCGATATGGAAGGCTTTGCGAAGGGTATCCGCCAGGATGCTCACGTCTTTTACAATATAGCCGTGCTTTGTGATGGGCATGGTCACGCCTGCGATGTCCACTTCCTGGAAGGAGTCCTTTCCCAGCATGGGCAGTGTTACGTTGGCGGTAATCGCCACCATGGGAATGGAATCCATGTAGGCTGTGGCAATGCCCGTCACCAGATTGGTGGCGCCGGGGCCGCTGGTGGCCAGGCAGACTCCCACCTTTCCTGTGGCTCTTGCGTAGCCGTCAGCCGCATGTGCCGCCCCCTGTTCATGAGAGGTGAGCACATGAAAAATTTCATCCTGATGTTTATACAGGGCATCATATACATTGAGGATCGTTCCCCCGGGATAGCCGAATACTGTATCCACGCCCTGTTCCTTCAGACATTCTACGATGATTTCCGCTCCTGTCAGCTGCATACATTCCTCCGTTCCGCCGTTGTTTCACGGCACTGCATTTATCTCTTGCGCCGGGCGGCAGCGGGGAGCATACATATTTCCTCTGACTGCCGCCTTTGGCATTTTTTTATTTTATTTCAAGGATGGCTCCTCTGTTGGCGCTGGTAACCATTTTGCGGTACCTGTCCAGATAACCGGAGGTTACCTGGGGCTGTCTGGGCTGCCATTTGGCGCGCCTTTTCTGCATTTCTTCATCGGAAACCTTCACATCCAGACGGTTTTCGGGGATGTTGATGCTGATGATATCTCCCTCTTCCACCAGTGCGATAGGGCCGCCCACCGCTGCCTCCGGGCACACATGGCCGATGGAAGCGCCTCTGGAAGCGCCGCTGAAGCGGCCGTCCGTGATCAGGGCGACTGTGGAACCCATTCCCATGCCGGCAATGGCAGAGGTGGGATTGAGCATTTCACGCATGCCGGGGCCGCCCTTGGGGCCTTCGTAGCGGATTACCACCACATCCCCGGGTACGATTTTGCCTCCCTTGATGGCGGCAATGGCATCGTCCTCGCAGTCAAATACTCTGGCCGGACCTTCATGGACCATCATTTCCGGGGCTACGGCGGAACGCTTCACCACAGCTGTCTCCGGAGCCAGATTTCCCTTCAGCACGGCGATTCCGCCGGTTTCGGAGTAGGGATTTTCTATCGGGCGGATTACGTCAGGGTTCTTGTTGACGCAGCCGGCAATATTTTCAGCTACCGTCTTTCCGGTAACGGTAATGAGATCCGTGTATAACAGATTCTTCTTGTTCAGTTCGTTCATAACCGCATAGACGCCGCCCGCTTCGTTCAGATCCTCGATGTAGGTGGGGCCTGCCGGGGCCAGGTGGCACAGGTTCGGTGTTTTAGCGGAAAGCTCGTTGGCGATTTCCATGTTCAGCTCCACGCCCGCTTCATGGGCGATGGCAGGAAGATGGAGCATGGAGTTGGTGGAGCAGCCAAGGGCCATATCCATGGTCAGGGCGTTTAAGAATGCCTTTTCCGTCATGATGTCTTTCGGCTTGATATCCTTTTCCACCAGCTGCATGATCTGCATGCCGGCATGCTTTGCCAGACGGATCCTTTCAGAGTAAACCGCAGGGATGGTGCCGTTTCCTCTAAGGCCCATGCCCAGTGCCTCTGTCAGGCAGTTCATGGAATTGGCCGTATACATGCCGGAGCAGGAGCCGCAGGTAGGGCAGGCCTTTTCTTCAAATTCCTGCAGTTCCTCCATGGACATGGTTCCTGCGGCAACGCTTCCCACCGCTTCAAACATGGAGGAAAGGCTTGTTTTATGTCCGCACACATGTCCCGCCAGCATGGGGCCGCCGGAAACAAAAATAGTGGGGATATTGATTCTTGCGGCAGCCATCAGAAGGCCGGGAACGTTCTTGTCGCAGTTGGGGATCATTACCAGGCCGTCAAAACCATGGGCCATGGCCATACATTCCGTGCTGTCACAGATCAGGTCTCTCGTTACCAGGGAATATTTCATGCCGACGTGTCCCATGGCGATGCCGTCGCATACGGCGATGGCGGGGAATACAATGGGGGTGCCGCCGGCCATGGCAACGCCCATTTTTACCGCTTCCACAATTTTATCCAGGTTCATATGGCCAGGAACGATTTCATTATAGGAGCTGACAATACCGATGAGGGGACGCTGTCTTTCCTCTTCCGTTATTCCCAGCGCATTAAACAGACTTCTGTGGGGTGCCTGCTGCACTCCTGTTTTTACCGAATCACTTCTCATAGCTTAGTCTCTCCTTTCGGTTTTACAGCTGTCATTCAGCCTTCGCCAAACTGCAGCGATCTATATTCTTTCTGCAAGCAGGGTGCCCATTTCACGGCAGCCTACTTTTTTGCAGCCTTCGGACATGATATCCGATGTTCTGTAGCCGTCCTTAAGCACCTGTTTTACGGCGTTGTCCACCGCATCCGCTTCCGCAGACAGGTCAAAGCTGTAGCGCAGCATCATGGATGCGCTTAAAATGGTGGCTATGGGGTTGGCAATGTCCTTGCCAGCGATATCCGGCGCGCTGCCATGGCTTGGCTCATAAAGGCCGAAGCTGGTATCATTTAAGCTGGCGCTTGCAAGCATTCCGATGGAACCGGTTACCATACTCGCTTCATCGGAAAGGATGTCGCCGAACATGTTCTCCGTAAGAATAACGTCAAACTGCGCCGGGTCCTTCACAAGCTGCATGGCACAGTTGTCAACCAGCATATGGGAAAGCTCCACCTGGGGGTAATCCTTTGCCACTTCATTTACCACGTCACGCCAGAGCCTGGAGGAATCCAGTACGTTGGCCTTATCCACGCTGGTCACCTTTTTCCGGCGCTTCATGGCGATATCAAAGGCTTTTATGGCGATCCGCCTGATTTCATTTTCATTATAAGTAAGGGTATCCACCGCCGTACGGACGCCGTTTTCCACAGTGGTTTTCCTTTCGCCGAAATACAGTCCGCCGGTAAGCTCCCTCATGATCATCATGTCAAATCCGGCTTTGCTGATTTCTTCCTTCAGCGGGCAGGCTCCCGCCAGTTCGTCATACAGTACCGCCGGACGCAGATTGGCGAACAGGCCCAGCGCCTTCCTGATGGCGAGCAGTCCTGCTTCCGGACGTTTCTGCGGCGGCAGCTTATACCAGGGGGAGGTGTTGGCATCTCCGCCGATGGAGCCCATCAGCACCGCATCGCTGCTTTTTGCAGCCTCTATTGCTTCCTCCGTCAGGGGAACGCCGTGCACATCAATGGATGCGCCTCCCAGAAGGATTTCCGTATACTGTATGGTATGGCCGAATTTCTCCGCCACCCTGTCCAATACTTTTCTTGCTTCTCCTACGATTTCCGGTCCGATTCCATCTCCCGGAATACATCCGATATGTAATTCCATAACTGCCTCAATCCCTTCTTCCTATCAGTCTTCCTCTCCGCGTCAAACGGCCTGGAACCCTGTCCGGGAGAGGATTATCCCTTTTATCATAGACCAAAATATGCAGAATTTCAACAAAAAGAACCTTCGGAAAAGAAAAACAGCCATACCCTTTCGATATGGCTGTAATAACCTGCAGTAATAGAAATGTATTCTGTTATAGCTTCAGTATATGGCAGTAAAACAAAAACCTGCCTTTACCGCTTCCCCGCAGCAGTTCAACCTGCAAAACCTCTGCGCTTCTTTTCCTGCATCTTATTCATCAGCGTTTGCCTTCTCTACCTGTGCAATGGCTGACTTCTGCATGGGGATACGGCAGTTTTTATTATTACCGAATTCTACGATTACAGTGTCATCCGTAATATCGATCACGATTCCATAAAATCCGCTGCTGGTCAGAATGCTGTCTCCAATTTCAAGAGATGAAAGCATGGCGTTCATCTTCTTCTGTTCTTTCTTCTGGGGACGGTACATTACGAAGTAAAAGAAAGCTCCGAAAATAACGACGTACATTAAAATTACGCCAATCATACTTCCTGGACCTGCTGCGGCTGCAGCTTCACTCGCTAAAATTCCCATTTTTTCTTAATTCCTCCTACGTCAGGCTGAAACGCCCTGAAAATTTGAACCGTATGCGAGGTGACCGCATACATATCTAACAAACATCATACACAAAAATGTGGCAAGGGGCAAGTCCTTTTGTCCAGTTTAATGAAATTTTAGATTTTAGAGGGGGGAGCTGAAAAGCGTATCCGGCTGGGAAGGCTGTTGGCATGGGGCGGGAAAGGGACTGGGGGCCGCGGTGGGGAAGGGGTTTTTGCAGGTGCAGGTTATACCGGGCATTGCGAGGAGCCCAGGGCAAAAAATGTCAGGTGGGACTTCCATTTTTTGGTCTCCTCTCCATGGTATAAAATGCACCTGCAAAAACCCCTTCCCCACCGCGGCCCCCAGTCCCTTTCCCGCCCCATGCCAACAGCCTCCCCAGCCGGATACGCTTTTCAGCACGGCCAGCCACTACGTAAGTATGGAACGTTAGGGTGGGTGGAATTAGTCTTCGGGGTGGCTCATGTTGTCGAGCTTGGTTTTTTTATAGGCGGCGAAATTGCCGGCGTCGAGGGCGGCGCGGATTTCTTCCATCATGGTGTTGTAGAAGTAGAGATTGTGGAGGACGCAGAGGCGCATGCCCAGCATTTCCTTGGCCTTTAGGAGGTGGCGGATGTAGGCGCGGGTGTATCTGCGGCAGGCGGGGCAGTCACAGCCTTCTTCTATGGGGCGGTCGTCCAGTTCGTATTTGGCGTTGAACAGGTTGATTTTGCCGTGGTTGGTGTAGAGGTGTCCGTGGCGGCCGTTTCTGGAAGGGTAGACGCAGTCGAAGAAGTCGATTCCCCGTTCAACGCCCTCCAGGATGTTGGCGGGAGTTCCCACGCCCATGAGGTAGGTAGGTTTGTCCACGGGGAGGTAGGGCACAGTTTCGTCGAGCACGTGGTACATTTCTTCGTGGCTTTCTCCAACGGCCAGGCCGCCTACTGCGTAGCCATCCAGGTTCAGTTCAGAAATCCTTTTGGCGTGTTCGATTCGGATATCCGTGTAAATCGCTCCCTGGTTGATGCCGAAAAGGAGCTGGTTTTTGTTGATGGTGTCTTCCTGGGAATTGAGTCTGGCCATTTCGGCTTTGCAGCGTTCCAGCCAGCGGGTGGTGCGGGCCACGGAATTTTCCACATAGGCCCGTTCCGCCTTGGCAGGGGCGCATTCGTCAAAGGCCATGGCAATGGTGGAGGCCAGGTTGGACTGGATCTGCATGCTTTCCTCCGGGCCCATGAATATTTTTCTTCCATCGATGTGGGAGTTGAAGTAGACTCCTTCTTCCTTGATTTTCCGCAGGGTTGCCAGAGAAAATACCTGGAAGCCGCCGGAATCGGTGAGTATGGGTTTGTTCCAGGACATGAATTTATGGAGGCCTCCCAGCTGTTTGATGATTTTGTCGCCGGGGCGTACGTGCAGGTGGTAGGTGTTGGACAGCTCCACCTGGGTTTTGATCTGTTCCAGATCCTGTGTGGATACGGCTCCCTTGATGGCAGCCACGGTTCCCACATTCATGAACACGGGGGTTTGTATGGTTCCGTGTACGGTTTCAAATTCTCCTCTTTTTGCTCTTCCTTCCTGTTTCAGCAGACGGTACATAGTTTCTCTCCTTTATTTTTCCATGGCCGGCGTCTTCCGCCCGGCCTGCCGCAGTCCGGCGCCGGGTCGAACTGCAGCGACATCCGCCTGTTGTTATCAGAATACGGCGAAGGGCGGATGCTTTGGCTTATTTTACTTAGCGATACATAGCATTTGAGCAGGTAATTCAATGATAATTCAAGATTTACATCTCATTTTGACGAAAAAGCTTTTCATCCAGAGCGGCGCAGGCCCGTTCTGAGAATCCTGGCCGGGAGACTGTGTTTTTCTTCCGAAGGCGTGCTGGCAGAGAGACAATCATTTTGCGCAGCCACTCTGTCAATGCGCAGACAGCGAAGACAGCGGCGGCAAGCAGCAGTACGCCGGGCACCAGGTACCAGGCTCCGGCCAGGCGGGAGGGATTCAGCGTTTCCCAGACAAATCCTCTTACGTTGGGATTATCGTGAAGCAGGTAAACTCCGAAGCTTAAGGGGGCCGCTGCCAGAATCATGCGCTGCAGGCGGCCGGGCTTTATATGCAGATTCAGGAACGCTATAAAAAGCAGTATGGCAGCCGAAAAAACCAGCACGGAATTATATTCATAAAAAATACTGTAGCCCCACATCAGATCCTGAAGGAAGCCTATTTTTCCCAGAGGCGTGGAAAGCAGCAGTTCTATCAGGAAGCGGCTGGCGGGAATGAGCAGGGCCGCTCCGAAAAAGTGCAGCAAATGCCTGCCGAATTGCCCATCGGGCCTGTAAAAGCGCTTCAGATAGGCGCCGGACAAATATACGGTGGTAAACCATACCACTCCGCTTCCGCCGCCGAAATTCAGGGCCGGGGAAAAGAAAAAGACATTGGGCCACAGGGAAAACAGGACAAACAGGATTCCAAGCAACAACCGGAACTGTCTTTGGGTGAGTCCTGTCAGAAGCTTATTCAGAAACGGGGACAGCACAATCATTCCCACATACATGGTCACAAACCAGTATTCACAGGACAGCACCGGAAAAACGGCCGCTATCAGCGACGACATATCATAGGGCTGGCGCAGCAGCAGGAGTGATGCCAGGTAAAGAGCCACAGAATAGAACCAGACCTGTCCCTCCAGCTTCAGGATGCGCCGGAAGGAAAAGGATGTCTCACAGAGGAAATAGCCGCTGATGAGTATATAGGTGCTGATGGATACGAAGGATATGCCAAACAGGCTCCAGACCAGATAATAGGAAATACTTCCCCTGGCCGTGGTTTCCAGTATTTTTCCGTGATTGAGCAGATGCATCATGACGATCATCAGCATGGAAAAGATGCGCAGCAGCTCCAGATTGGCCTGTCTTTCTTTTCCCGCTTTTCCCGCTTCTGTCTTCTGTGTTTCCATAATCTGTCCTTTCCCAATGGGCTTAAACGCATTGTTTTTTATCATATCATATTGCCCGGCGCACTTCAAGCGGGGAGAAAGCCTTTCTTCAGGTGCTCCAGAATCATCTCGTCATGGCGTTTTACGATTTCAAAGCAGTCGGCTATGACGCTGCGGATTGTCTTATTCTTCAGCCCGCCGGCCCATTCTATGGGCGCTCCGGCCATGTATTCCCCAATCGCCTTCCATGCAACCCACAGCACGTCATGGGTGGTCCAGCACAAACCTCTTACCGCATTCAGGGCTTCCGTTCTGGCCGACGGCTCCGCCTGCGCAAGCAGGGGATCCATGGCCCAGCCCAACACGGCCCGCTGGTCGATGGCCTGTCCGATCCATTGGGAAATCCGATCCCTCAGCCGCAGAAGCTCTTCGTCCGTACAACCGGTAAAATGGCTGTCCTCCCGCATAAAGGCCGTGGAATTTTCATAGAAGGCTTTTTCCTGCATCCGTTCCATAATCCGGATCCCGCGCCGGATTATGTCGTCAACAGTCAGCCCCGGTTCTTTTCTTTTGCCCAGAACAAAGGCATGGGCCAGCTTGTCAGACCAATCGGGCAGCACAAAAAGCTCACCCTCATAACCGGAAGGCTCTGCGGGCGAGGCTCCCCAATACCCCTGAGAGCCATCCAGGCCGTAAAGAGTCCCCTCCTCATCATAGCCGGTGACAAGCACCCACTGGCATTCCTTTTTCAGCTGCATCAGAACGGGAATCTTTCTGTCAATGGACGCTTTTATTTTTTCAAACGCCGATTCCTGCCCGCCGTCAAGCTTGTCGAATTCATAACCGGCGAAATCCATAACAACCGCTATATAATAATCAAACTCCTGAAGCAGCTTCTGGGAGGTCAGTTCCCAGCTGCCGGCCATGTGTCCGTCATTGGACAGATCGATCTGCAAAAAAGAATAGCCGGCCGCCAGATTATACCGCTGGTACAGCTGCTCATGTTTTTTCTCCCCCGTTTCTTTCCGGGCGCACATGAGCATGGACACGAGACAGGCCGTAAACCGTACCGTTTCACAGCCGTTTGGAAAAGAAACCACATCTTCAATTATTTTTTTCATCCCATCCTCCCTCTGCCGGAACGCAATAATGCGGACACCGGCGCCGCCTCCTTCATGACGGACATCTTCGCAGCGACAACAGTTACTTTTATTTTACATCAATTATGGAAAAACTCAACATTTCCGAAGAAAGCTTGCCTGCTTCCGGATTATGGGCTATAATTTATGCGGTATCTGCGTAGCTTTGATGACTTTAAACAGTGAGGATTTTAAATATGGCAGGAAATACATTCGGAACCTATTTCAGGATCACCACCTGGGGCGAATCCCATGGGAAAGCTTTGGGGGTGGTAATTGACGGCTGCCCCGCAGGGCTTTCTCTGTGCGAAGCCGATATCCAGGCCTTTCTGGACAGAAGGAAGCCGGGGCAGACCCGGTATGCCACGCCCCGGAAGGAGGCAGATGAGGTAAATATTCTTTCCGGTGTCTTTGAAGGAAGGACCACGGGAACCCCTATCTGTCTGATGGTTCCCAATACTTCCCAGCGTTCCGGGGATTACAGTGAAATTGCTTCCTATTACCGTCCGGGACACGCGGACTATACCTTTGACGCAAAATATGGCTTCCGGGATTACAGGGGAGGCGGCCGTTCCTCCGGCAGGGAAACCATCGGCCGTGTTGCCGCCGGAGCCGTTGCTTCTCTTATATTGAAGGAACTGGGCATAAGCATCTGTGCCTATACGAAAAGCATAGGGCCTGTTTCCATATCCATGGACCGCTTCCAGCCGGAGCTTTTAGGCCAGACGCCCACAGGCATGCCCGATGCGGAAAGCTCCGCACAGGCGGAAGCCTATCTGGAGGAATGCATGCAGAACCACAATTCTGCAGGAGGCGTGGTGGAATGCGTGGTAGACGGCGTTCCTGCAGGAATCGGCGAACCTGTTTTTGATAAGCTGGACGCCTGTCTGGCAAAAGCCATCATGTCCGTGGGCGCCGTAAAAGCCGTGGAAATCGGGGACGGATGCAGCGTATCCACCGCTGCCGGAACGGAAAATAACGATGCCTTTTATATGGAAAACGGGCAGATTGCAAAAAAAACAAACCATGCCGGAGGCATCCTGGGGGGCATCAGCGACGGCTCCCGTATTGTGCTTCGGGCACACATCAAACCCACACCCTCCGTTTTTTCCGAACAGGAAACCGTAAATAAGAACGGGGAGGATATTCTGATCCATATCAAGGGCCGCCATGATCCGGTAATTGTGCCCAGGGCCGTGGTTGTTGTGGAGTCCATGACCGCCCTCACGCTTGTGGATCTGCTTTTTGCCGGAATGCCTTCCAGGATGGATGGGATTAAGAAATTTTACGGGAAATAGGAAATACAAAGAAGCCTGCACAGCCGTTTTTCTTCCGGCCATGCAGGCTTTTCGTTTTTCCTTCTTCCTTTTAAATTATCGGATTAATCCAGCTTCATAATGGTTTCCAGGATTCTAGCCGCGCAGGTTTCGATTTCCGCTCTGGTAACCTTGCCTTCCTTCAGCGCTGCAAGAACCTCATCCGGATCTCCGGAACCCATCTTCAGATCGTTTCCGGCCTTTATTTCCTTATATTGGTAAGCCTTATTCCACCAGTCTGTGGTAACCATCCCTTCAAAGCCCCACTCCTCACGCAGGATGCCTGCCAGAAGATCCTCTCTTTCGGAAGCGTATCTTCCGTTAATAAGATTATAGCAGGTCATCAGCGTCCAGGGCTGTGCTTCCTTAACTGCTATTTCGAAGCCCTTCAGATAGATTTCACGCAGCGCTCTTTCCGATACCCGGGAGTCGCTTGCCTTTCTGTTGGTTTCCTTATTATTGCAGGCAAAATGCTTTACGCTGGCGCCGATATGCTCCGACTGGATGCCGTTTACCTTGGCCGCCGCCATCTTTCCTGCAATCAGCGGATCCTCGGAATAATACTCAAAGTTCCTTCCGCACAGAGGGCTTCTGTGGATATTCATAGCAGGGGTCAGCCATACGCCCAGATTATTTTCCTTCATTTCCCTGGCTCCGGCCGCGCCTACTTCATAGACGATATCCGGATTCCAGGAGCATGCCAGCAGCGTTGCACAGGGCCATGCCGTGGTACATACACCCATGGAAGGCCGGATTCGCACGCCTGCCGGTCCGTCTGCCGTCATCAGGTTAGGGACTCCGTACTCCGGAAGATTTCCCATGCCGAACGTATTGGCAACACCCGTATTGGGCTGGCCGCAAAGCAGATCGATCAGCTGTCCGTTGGTCAGCTGCGCCAGGAACTGCTCCATTGTTACCTTACCGTTTACCACGTCTATCAGCATGGCTTTTTCCGCCGGCGCACCCTCTCCCACAGCCTGGGCAACGGCGTCGCCCGCCCAGTTTCCTTTGTAAGGAGGCTTGCCCTCCATGAAATCAGGGCTCATATCAATTCCACAGTCAGGCTGTACCGGAAGCGCCTCATAGCTGCCGTCGGAAAGCATTCTCTCTTTCAGCAGAACAGGCGCCACACGCTCCTGAAGCTGCAATGTCACACGATCCTCTTTTTCCACATACCGGTAAGAAAGCTCCACAGTATTCCTTACGGAATTGCCCAAATGGAAAGCATACTCTCCTGCTTCCATCACATAAGCGGATTTGGCAACTTTTCCGGTATCATCATAGCTTGCCATGCTGTCAACCGTAAGATTAAGAGTCACCTTCTGGGTTTCTCCCGGCTGCAGACAGCGGGTTTTCGCAAATGCACCCAGCACCTTGGCAGGCTTGCCCAGCTTACCCTGAGGCGCGCTGTAATAAAGCTGCACCACTTCTTTTCCAGCCATGCTGCCTGTGTTCGTCACACTGGCCTGCGCCACAATCTGCGCCACTCCATTCATCTCCTGAAGCTGTGCACTGACACCCTCAATCGCAAAGGAAGTATAGGAAAGCCCGTATCCAAAAGGATAATTCACCTTTTCCGCCGCCCCGGGAATCGTCTCAAAATACCGGTAGCCCACATAAATATCTTCCGTATACTCCACATAATCCTCGGATTCGTTAAAGTTTGCGGAGGACGGATAATCATCAAAGGAACCGGCAAAGGTATCCACCAGCTTACCGGAAGGATTCACATCCCCGCACAGAATATCAGCCACGGCAAGGCCGCCTTCAATTCCCGCCTGCCATGCCAGCAGCACACTCTGGATCCTGTCATTGTCCTTAAACCAGGCAGAATCCACCATACCGCCCACATCCAGCACTACCGCTACCCTGGGGAAAGCAGACGTAACAGCGTCAACCATCGCCTGCTCCTGAGGAGAAAGGTAAAAATCACCATCGCCGGGAATTCCCTTCCTGTCCCAGCCTTCTCCGGAAAAACGGCAGATAGTAATCACCGCAGTGTCTGTAAAACGTCTGGCTGCCTGCAGCAGCTCCTCAGGAACAGCAGGCTCCACGGTCTTTCCGTTTTCCTTTCCCTGCACATACTGCTGCTTTACATTTTCCTCATAAAAATGGGAAAGTGCATCAAATATCTGAAGCTTTCCTTCCGCTTCCTTTATCTTGAGCCCTTCATAAATATTACGCGTATAAGAGGTTGTAACTTCGCCGCTTCCGCCGCCTCCCCTCACGTAATCAATCTGTCCTTTTCCGAAAACCGCGGCCTTGCTTCCTCTTTTCAGAGGCAGCACCCCGCCTTCATTTTTCAGAAGAACCATCCCTTCTGTCGCTGCCGTTCTTGACAGCCGGATATGCTCTTCACATGCTGTTACCAGCCTTCCGTCCTTCCCCATGGGCAGGCATGGCTGATGCGCGATTCTTGTCCATTTTTCCATGAACCTTGTTCCTCCCTGTTGTCTTGGATAATAAATTGTAACCGCCGGAACAGACGCTTTTTTCAAACCCCGTACCAGGCCGTTACGAAAAATATGAAAAGTCTGCCTGCTCCCTCAGCCGGAAATTTTATGGAAAATTACGCAGTTTGGCTGCGGAACCTTCAATTCCCGCCCGTTCATAACAAGCAGCCCTTTTTCCAGATTAGTTGTAAAAAAGGTGAGCGTCCCCGAATCCTGATTGAGCGACACCAAATGGCGGTTGTCCGGGAATAACGCCACATCCTTGGGATATTCGCCGCTCACCGGCAGGCACAGCAGCTTGGTAAGAAGCCCCGTTTTCCCATCGATTTTGTAAATCGTTGCGCTGTTGTCCCCGGCATTGGAGCTGCACAGGTAATTATAATCATCGGACAGATTCAGCGCGCTCGCCGTGGAACCGCCCGCATGATAATTGTTCAGCGTGCTTATAGACTGTATTTTTTCAAAGAAAGGATTGTCCCTTTCTTCCTTATACGTATAGACGTCAATACAGTTTTTCAATTCATGCACAATATACAAAAAAGTGCCGTCCTTGCTGAATTTCAGATGCCTGGGCGCGCTTTCCAGCTCGCTGCGGATAACGTCCACCAGCTTCAGCTTGCCCGACGTATGATCCAGCCTGTATACATTGGTATGATCCATTCCCAGATCCGCCACGCACAGATAATGGTTATCCCTCGTCATCTTGGCACAGCTGATATGCGGCCGGAAATTCCTCTCCGCCACAATCCCCAGGCCCTTATAATAAATCTCCTCCGTAATCTCTCCCACGCTGCCGTCGTCATTAATCCGCAGCACCGTAAGCTTCCCGTCATGATATCCCGCCACGAAAATATACTTATCCTCATAATCCGTGGACACATAACAGCCTCTCATCCCGTTGATGGACCCCATATTAATGGTTTCCAGTCCGCCGTCCTCCTTAATCCTGTAGGATTCCACACCGAAATCCGTAATGGAATACAGATATTTCTTATTATGGGAAATCGTCACATAAGAAGAATTCGTAATTTTAATCTTTTCCTTTTCGTAAAATCTTCCGTTCTCCATGTCCACATCAAAAACCGTGATGCCATGCTCCCTCTGATCTCCGATAGTATAGGTAGAAACATATGCCACATATTTGTCCTGTCCCATTTTTTCAGCCTCCTGTCCGCGATTTGCCCTCTTGACGGCATCCTTTTGCAGGTTAAACTAATCTTATCATAACGTCCCGCTTTTGTTAATCACTTTCGTAAATTTTTCCTGGGGTGGTGGGGGCGGTCAGAGGGATGGTTTG
>NZ_QVLV01000040.1:0-37759 GCF_003435485.1 Eisenbergiella massiliensis | reverse complement strand
TTCGAAAATCAACACTTCAAAAAGTTGCCATTTCTTGACAGCTTAGATTAGTGAGCCACTTTTTGGCTGTCCTCTACTTTTTTTCACACTATAAATCTATTTTAAAAGTAAGGCCATATATTGTGTAAAGTTTTTGTATTTGTTATAATTGGAATCGCGAGGTACTATAAAAGATTTACTAGCGATAATCAAAAATAATAAAAGAAATATATAGTTTAAATCATGAAAAGAAAAATGTGTAAGTTAATTAGTGGAAAGTAGGGATAATACATTAAAAGATTATTGGAGGTTTAATCATTAAACTCCACTTTACAACTTTATTAACAAAAAAATTTAATGGATAGACTTTATCAGTATTTTCATATTTATTTTGAAACTTTTTCTGCACCTACGGTTGATACCCTGTTTTTATTAGTCCTTTCTATACTTGTATTGGAATCCGCCGATTCCATCCGCTCCCTGTATCGCCATTTTTTCTCTGGTATTACTGAAAAATCTTTGAATGTATTTTATTACGCCTGTTCCTATGCTAAAGCTGACTATTCCAGATTTATGAATGTTACTGCAAAAATCGCATTGAATCTGATTCAGGATACTCTAAAATCTCAACCGGTATTTTTATGTGTTGATGATACTATGATCTCCAAATTCGGAGAGAAATTTGAAAATGTCTCCAAACTGTTTTACCATGCTGCCCATAATGGTTCAAACTATTTGAAGGGTCATTGTTTTGTAAGTGTCATGCTCTGTGTTTCGGTATGGAATAACAGTAAGGTATCCTATCTTTCTGTACCACTCGTATACCGGGTGTGGCAGAAAACGGATTCAAAACTGGAGCTTGCGGCTTCCATGATCCGTCAGGTAATGCCAGACTTCAGGAAGAAAAAAGATGTTATCATTCTATGTGACAGCTGGTATGCGAAGAAAAAACTTGTTTCCATCGTTGACGAATATCCAAATCTCAATCTGATTGGGAATGCACGATGCGATTTTGTCCTGTATGATCTTTCTAAAGCACCGACTGGCCGGAGGGGCAGACCTGCAAAGCATGGATAACGTCTGTCTATAGAAAATGACTTTGTGCTCTCTGATGAAAGAATAGGAGATTATTATACGGGTGTACGCCGAGTTTTGACCAATATCTTTGGTTCCAGGGAAGTTCTTGCCTATGTAACTTCCACCGAGAAAAGCGGTGGAACAAGACGCCTGTTTTCCAGCACCATATTTCTGGAGACTATGCAAATCTTCTGCGCATGGCAGGAGAAAGCACCTCTGAACCAGACAGGAAGCGGCTGGATGAAATATATACCATTATTCTGCTATTCAATGCGGTGGAATATCGAAGTTAGTTACTATGAGCAGAAAACGTTCTGGTCACTCTGTAATTACATGGCACGCAGCCGTAAAGGAATTGAAATGCTGGTGAACATAATCAATATCAGTTATTGTGCAATGAAGTTACTGCCTTATCAGGACGAACTCTTTGCGGAGTTCCGCAATGAAAGTGTTCAGGAATTCCGTTTTGTACTGAGTGAGCAGATACGGGCTCAGATATTTTATGCCACTTTGGTGAAAAACATCGAAACCAGTATAAATTCCAAACGGCTTACCTAAGCTTTAAAACAGGTGATTCATTTGTAAAGTTGTAAAGTGGTGTAATTAAAGAAGAACTAAGTAAATCTGAATGCTATAGAAAATGAGGTTGAAAAATATGGTTCCTGTCAAAGTGGGAGAAAAATTCGATTACGAAGCAGTAAATATTGATAGTGATTGGAACGATAGCAACGATAGTGAGCTGATAATGCATACAATTCATTCATATCCAGCAAAATTTCCAGCATTTATAGCTTGGAAAGCATTTGAATACGCTCAAAATGAAGGTGTAAAAATTAAAAATGTATCAGATATATTTTGTGGATGTGGAACAGTTGCATTAGAGGCTAAGATACATGGATATGATTTTTGGGGATGTGATATCAATCCAGTAGCTACATTAATAGCAAGAACTAAAAGTAATACATATAATGTAGATGAAATCTTGTATTATTATGAAAGAATAAAGATAAAAATAGAAAATTTGGATTTTCCAGATGACTTGTATTTGAGAGCAAATGCGAGGCTTCAATATTGGTATTATGAAAAATCGTATTGTGTTTTGTATAAATTACATTATGCAATTGTTTGTGAAATTCCAGAAGGAAAATATAGAGAGGCATTCGAATGTATTTTTTCTTCTATTTTGAAAGCCTGTTCAAAGTGGTTGACTAAATCTATAAAACCGCAAGTAGATCCTAATAAAAAAGAGATAGATGTTTTAGGGCAGTTTGATATGCACTTACATAAATTTATTAAAGCAGTGGAAGAAATAAAGGTTGCTAATGCGAATACGATTATTAAATGTACAAATTTTTTAAATGAAGAAAATTTACCTAAAGTAGATTTAATAATAACAAGTCCACCTTATGTTACATCTTATGAGTATGCCGATTTGCATCAACTTTCATCATTGTGGCTTGGCTATGCAGATGACTATAGAACATTACGTAGGGGTTCCATTGGTAGTGTATATAATAGTGATGCTTTTTTTATGGATATGAAAAATTTGAATAATACAGGGAAAAATATTTGCGAGCAGTTAATAAATATTGGGATGCCCATGTCCAAAGTAAAATCGGTAGCTAGATATTATGTAGATATGCAAAATGCTGTAGAAAAATGTTATGGCATGTTACGAGATGGAGGCATGGTTTTTTTTGTTGTAGGTGATACAGAATATAAAAACGTAAAGATACAAAATTCTAGACATCTTGTAGAGGTATTGGAAAAAAATAAGTTCCATGATATTAAAATTGGGAAGAGAACAATATCAAAACGGATTTGTATACCTTATAGGGATGAAACTGGTAAGTTCTCAAAAGACAAGTCAAAACGCAAAGTATATCATGAAGAATTTATTATTAGTGGGAGGCTTTAGGAATGAATTTAGATACTGCGGGAACGAAAATAGATGATATTGAAGTGACGATAAGCCATAGAATAATTGAATTGTTTTCGGCTGGTTTATATTCAAGTCCTAATAAAGCGTTTGAAGAATTAATATGTAATTCTTATGATGCGTTTGCAAGTAAAGTTGCGGTTTATGTTCCATCTGATTTGACTGTTGAGGGAGCGTATATATGGGTTTGTGATAATGGAGAAGGATTAACTCCATCTGAATTAAAAGCTTTATGGAAAATTGGTGAATCGTCTAAAAGAAATAATAATGAAAGGGATAACCGAAGATTACAAATAGGACAATTTGGTATAGGTAAATTAGCGACTTATATATTGGCTAGAAAATTAACTTATATTTCTAAGAAAGAAAATAAATATATATTAGCTACAATGGATTACAATTTGATAAAAGAAGATAATAAAAGCCTATTTATAGCAGAACGTCAGGTTAGTGAGGAGGAGGCAAAAACTTTATTATCATATTACATTCAGAATGATATGTTGAGTTTTTCATTATTTGATAAAGGCGCAGAAGAATCATGGACAGTCTCTTTGATGACCGAATTAAAACCTAAAGCAGGGGAAATTAAAATAGGACGATTAAAATGGATTTTAAGTACTGCATTGCCACTAAATCCAGGATTTCAGTTAGAATTTAATGGTGCTTTAATTGAGTCTTCAAAAATAAAAGTTCCTATTATGAAAAAGTGGATAATTGGAAAGGATGATTTGACTGCTGAGAAAATTACAGGAGTCGAATGTAGGGAAGAAACAGATAAATATGGTAATCAGATATATTTTGTGGATATGCCTAACCTATCAGGTATTAATGGAGAGTTCGTTCTGTACGAAGATTCGTTGGTTGAGGGAAAGTCATCGGAATTAGGTCGGAGTCATGGCATTTTTTTGAGTATTAGAGAAAGATTGATAAATTTGGATGATCCATTGCTTGGAATGGAAGCATTTTCGCATGGTGCGTTCAATCGAACAAGAATAATTATAAATGCAGATGAATTAGATAATAATTTAACGTCTACAAGAGAGGCAGTAAAGGATTCACAACCATTTACTCAGCTAAAGGAATACATAAAGAAGAAATTTAATAATGAAGTAAAAAAGTATTATTTTGACCAACAAATTCAAATTGAGCAAAAAAGGTCAATTTCATCAAGAATGGCACAAACGTCTTACTTGACGTCCAAAAAACCTATATATGATTTTGTTCAAAATTATTATTCATCTCAGATAGTTAATCCTATTTTAATAGAAAAGCTAGATGAGGAAGATAAAGATGAATTATTAAATCTATATGAAAAAGATTTGGAAACGGGAGAGCAGGTAATAGAAAATATTGCTTGGGATTTTAACACAATAGATGCCCCATTAGCTAAATTAAATCTTAAAAATAGAACTTTAGTTATTAACAAAGCGCATCCATATGTTGCAAATTATATTGATGCAAACAGCAATATGATTCCTTTGGAAAGTATGATAATTACTGAAGTGTTAACTGAAGCACATCTGTATGAGATAGGTTTAGATGAGGATATTGTCAATGGAATAATTAGAAGAAGAGATAGAACATTACGCCAGCTTGCTTTATCAGATCGCCAAGGGATTCCAGCAGTGGCAATGTTTTTAAAAGACTCATTAGATAATCCAAGTGGATTAGAAGATGCTATTGAAAGAGTTTTGACTGCAATAGGATTTGAAGTAACCCCAATTGGTGGAAATAACGAGCCAGATGGGAAAGCAGAGGCATTTCTTGGGTATGATGATAATGGAAACCCAAGAGGCTATTCACTGACATATGATGCGAAAAGCACGTCAAAAAAAAGTATTGCAGCAGGTACTGCTCATCTGTCTGGTTTGAAAAGACATCAAGAAAAATATCACGCTGATTATTGCATGGAAGTAGCGATTGATTATCAAGGCTCTAAAGATGATGAAAGTGCAATATCTAATGAGTCTAAAAGAGAACATGTGACAATGATAACTGCAAAAGATTTAATAAAATTGTTACTGATGGTAACGCCAAAACAGTTAGGGCTGGATAAAATCAGAGATCTTTTTGAAAATTGCTTTTCACCTAATGAAGTTCATCAATGGATAGATAACGTAGAAAAAATGGATGTTGAAACTCCGCCATATTATGAATTAGTTGATGTAATCTATCAATTACAGAAAACAGATACTGAAGCTCCAGTAACAGAAGTTGTAAGAAGGGAATTGAATAGAAAATTAGGAACCAAGTATTCCACTAAAAATGTTACAGAGTGGCTAAATTTGCTGGTTAATTTAGTTCCAGGATGTGTGAGTGTAGATGGAAAATATGTCGGTGTACAGGCAAGCGCTACTATTATTAAGTTACGTATTCATAAGGCGATAAGTGAGATACCATTAGATATGCAACCAATGTATAATGAAATATTTAGTCAATCGGAGGGAGTATAGCGAGATATATTTAGTAATTCTAAAGTTAGCAATGCCTTTTGAGAGTTTTGTAGTGCTTCTAGATATTCATCGGGGTAATTTTGTGCTTTTAAAATAGTATATATTTCGCCGAGCATATCATAAAGATGGGAATATGAAATATTATTTTTCATAATATACCTCCAGTAGGGTATTATTATATGTAACAAGAAGTAATATAATTCATAAAATGTTGAGAAACCGTTTGTTTAAACAAGTGTAAGCACTTTATGACACTTGCGTTGTTCCACTTATGAAAAGCCCCGGAGTAAAGATTTTCATTGGAAGTATTACTAACAGCTTTTGCAGGAAAATCATCTTCCAGATATTCGCTGACATGATTTACGAAGCGCCTTTTATACCATACTATTAAAGAATGACTTTAATCCCAAGGCAGTATCGAAACTGATGGAACATGCCAAAGAGCTGATTACGATGGTTGTATATGGCGATAACCGGAGTAATATTGCCGACTGTGTGGATGAGCTTCAGCCGTTTATAGGTGAGGTTTTACCAGATCCGGAGGAGATGGCGTTTGTCACCGAAAACATTGATGTGATGATTTCGGCGAAAGATTACCTTATATAAAGTGAATAGAAATGGGAAAATATAGCCACAAGAAAAAGGCCACAAGAAAAAGAACAAATGTTCCGTCTTGTGGCTATACTTTTTGAACTGTCCATGTTATAATTCAACGAGGAACAGCATGTTCCGAGTGATGAAAGGACTGCTAGGCAGTCTTTGTATCGTTTAGTGACCTTTAGGAATACTAATTCCACCAGGTTTTATATAGTGTTGCGGCGTTTCGAAAAATAGGTTTTAGTGACTTTCATTCGTAAAATAGCAAAAGTTCGTCTATTAGGCAGGGCGAAAATGATTCAGATTACGAATTTCTGCCTAATAGACGTACTTTTTTCAGGGTCACCAAGGAGGTAAAAACACAATATGGAGTTCAAATTACACAGTGAATACCAGCCCACCGGCGACCAGCCGCAGGCAATCGAAGCTCTGGTAAAAGGCTTCAAAGAAGGCAACCAATTCCAGACTTTGCTGGGGGTTACGGGCTCTGGCAAGACTTTCACCATGGCCAACGTCATCCAGCAATTACAGAAACCAACCCTCATCATTGCTCACAATAAGACGCTGGCGGGACAGCTCTACGGCGAGTTCAAGGAGTTCTTCCCGGAGAACGCGGTGGAGTATTTTGTCTCCTACTACGACTACTACCAGCCGGAAGCCTACGTCCCTTCCTCAGACACCTACATTGCCAAGGATTCCTCCATCAACGATGAGATAGACAAGCTGCGCCTGTCAGCTACCGCATCGCTGGCGGAGCGCAAGGATGTCATTGTGGTGGCCAGCGTGTCCTGCATTTACGGTCTGGGAAGCCCGGATGAATACAAGGACATGATTGTGTCATTGCGCCCCGGCATGGTGAAGGACAGGGATGCGGTTCTGCGGGAACTGATAGACATACAATATGACAGAAATGATATGGATTTAAGCCGCGGCTGCTTCCGTGTCCGCGGGGACAGCGTGGAGATTTATCCGGCGCAGGGCGGCGATTACCTGATAAGGGTGGAATTTTTCGGGGACGAGATTGATCGGATTGCCCAGGTGGATCCGCTGAGCGGGAAGCTGCATGCTACACTGGAGCATATCGCTATTTTCCCCGCCTCCCATTATGTGGTTTCACAGGGAAAGATAAATATAGCCTGTGATAATATTGAACAGGAGCTGGAAGAACGTATCCGGTATTTTAAGGGAGAAGACAAGCTCCTGGAGGCACAGCGTATTTCTGAAAGGACTAACTTTGATATTGAGATGCTGCGTGAGACCGGGTTCTGCTCCGGTATTGAAAACTATTCCAGGCATCTGAATGGCACGCAGCCCGGTGAACCGCCTATGACGCTCCTTGACTTTTTCGGGGATGATTTCCTGATTATGATAGATGAGTCCCATATTACCATTCCCCAGATCAGAGGAATGTTCGCGGGCGACCGTTCCAGGAAGATGACGCTTGTTGATTACGGCTTCCGACTGCCCTCCGCGCTGGATAACCGGCCGCTGAATTTTGAAGAGTTTGAATCACATATTGATCAGCTGCTTTTTGTGTCCGCAACGCCTTCCGCTTATGAAGAGGCGCATGAGCTGCTGCGTACGGAGCAGATTATCCGTCCTACCGGATTGCTTGATCCGGAGGTTATCGTGCGCCCTGTGGAAGGACAGATCGATGACCTGATCGGTGAAATCAGAAAGGAAACGGATAAACACAACAAGGTGCTGGTGACTACGCTGACAAAGCGTATGGCAGAGGATTTAACCGATTATATGCGTGAGGTGGGAATCCGGGTGAAGTACCTGCATTCTGATATTGATACGCTGGAACGGGCGGAAATCATCCGGGATATGCGGCTGGATGTATTCGATGTCCTTGTGGGTATCAACCTGCTCAGAGAAGGCCTGGATATCCCGGAGATTTCCCTTGTAGCCATCCTGGACGCCGATAAAGAGGGCTTCCTGCGTTCAGAGACTTCATTGATACAGACGATTGGCCGTGCGGCCAGAAATGCGGAAGGGCATGTTATCATGTATGCGGATAACATGACGGATTCCATGAATGCCGCCATCAGCGAAACTAACAGGCGTAGGGAAATCCAGCAGAAATATAACGAAGAACACGGAATTACGCCGCAGACCATTAAAAAGAGCGTGCGTGATTTGATCAGTATATCGAAGGTAATCGCCAAGGAAGAGGTACGCTTTGAAAAGGATCCTGAGTCCATGGACGAGAAGGAGCTGGAGAAGCTGATTGGAGATATCCAGAAGAAGATGAAGCAGGCCGCTGCGGATCTGAATTTCGAAGCTGCCGCAGAACTGCGTGACAAGATGGTAGAGCTTAAGAAAACATTGGCAAAAATGAAGGAATAAGGATAACTGTCCGGAAACAGGATGGTTAGGAAAGAATACGGCGCGGGCCGGCGGGTCCGGCCTGCTTTGAAAGGAGCACAGACCAGAGCATGGAACAGGAAAGCATAAAGATGAGACCCCGTGAATTTATAAAAATCCGTGGGGCGAATGAGCATAATCTGAAGAATATAGACGTGGATATACCCAGAAATGAACTGGTAGTCCTGACCGGATTGTCCGGTTCGGGAAAATCTTCACTTGCATTTGACACAATTTATGCGGAGGGACAGAGAAGGTATATGGAGTCCCTGTCGTCCTATGCAAGACAGTTCCTGGGACAGATGGAAAAGCCCAACGTGGAAAAAATCGAAGGACTTTCTCCGGCGATATCCATCGACCAGAAATCCACCAACAGAAACCCCAGATCTACAGTGGGAACCGTAACCGAAATTTATGACTATTTCCGTCTTTTATATGCCCGGATCGGTATCCCCCACTGCCCCAAGTGCGGAAAGGAAATTAAAAAGCAGACGGTAGATCAGATGGTAGATCAGATTATGGGCCTGCCCGACGGTTCCAGGATACAGCTGCTGGCGCCCGTAGTAAGGGGCAGGAAGGGCGAGCATGCCAAGGTGCTGGAGCGCGCCAAAAGAAGCGGCTACGTCCGTGTAAGAGTGGACGGAAACCTGTATGAGCTGTCGGAAGAAATCAAGCTGGATAAAAATATCAAGCATAATATAGAAATCGTTGTGGATCGTCTGGTGGTTAAGGAGGGTATTGAACGCCGCCTTACGGACTCCATTGAAAGCGTGCTTGCGCTTACAGACGGACTGCTTATTGTGGATGTCATAGACGGGGAAACCATGACCTTCAGCCAGAGCTTCGCCTGTCCTGACTGCGGAATCAGCGTTGATGAAATCGAGCCAAGAAGCTTTTCCTTCAACAATCCCTTCGGCGCCTGCCCGGAGTGCTTCGGCCTGGGTTATAAGATGGAATTTGATGTGGATCTGATGATTCCTGATAAACGGCTGAGCATCAATGAAGGCGCGATTGCGGTAATGGGATGGCAGTCCTGCAACGATACTTCCAGCTTTACCAATGCAATCCTGCAGGCTTTGGCCAAGGAATATCATTTCAGCCTGGATACCCCTTTTGAAAAGTATCCGGATAAGATAAAGGATGTCCTGATTCATGGAACCGGCGGCCGTGAGGTGGAGGTCTTCTATCAGGGACAGCGGGGAAAAGGCGTGTATCCGGTGGCCTTTGAGGGGCTGATTAAGAATGTGGAGCGCCGCTACAGGGAGACTGCGTCAGATATTATGAAGCAGGAGTATGAAACTTTCATGAGCATTACTCCCTGTAATGTCTGCCAGGGGATGCGACTGAAAAAAGCAGCGCTGGCCGTAACGGTATGCGACAGGAATATTTACGAGGTTACTTCCATGTCCATCCGCAATCTGAAGGAATATCTGGATAATATGCAGCTGACAAAACAGCAGGAGCTTATCGGCAAACAGATCCTGAAGGAAATCAGGGCGAGGGTCGGTTTCCTGGTGGATGTGGGACTGGAATACCTGTCCCTGTCAAGAGCTACGGGAACACTGTCAGGCGGCGAGGCGCAGCGTATCCGCCTTGCAACCCAGATTGGCTCCGGCCTGGTAGGCGTATGCTATATCCTGGATGAGCCAAGTATCGGACTGCATCAGCGTGACAACGATAAGCTTCTGAACACGCTGAAAAATCTCCGTGATTTAGGGAATACGCTTCTCGTTGTGGAGCATGACGAGGATACTATGCTGGCGGCGGACTATATCGTGGATATCGGTCCCGGCGCAGGCTCTCACGGCGGTGAGGTGGTTGCCTGCGGTACGGCGGAGGAGCTGATGAATATACCGGAATCCATCACGGGACAGTACCTGAGCGGGGCGCTTTCCATTCCGGTTCCCGAAAAACGCAGGAAGCCTGCGGGATGGATTAAGGTAAAGGGCGCCGCGGAGAATAACCTGAGGAATATTGATGTGAAGTTCCCCCTGGGAGTCATGACCTGTGTAACCGGCGTTTCCGGTTCGGGAAAAAGCTCCCTGGTGAATGAAATACTTTATAAGACACTGGCACGCGACCTGAACAGAGCCAGAACAATACCCGGGAAAAATAAGGGAATCGAAGGAATCGACCAGCTGGATAAGGTCATTGATATTGATCAGTCCCCCATCGGCCGTACGCCCCGTTCCAATCCGGCCACCTATACCGGCGTATTTGATATGATCCGTGATCTGTTTGCGTCCACCCAGGATGCCAAGGCAAAGGGTTACAAGAAAGGAAGATTCAGCTTCAATGTGAAAGGCGGAAGATGCGAGGCCTGTGGCGGCGACGGAATCATCAAGATTGAAATGCATTTCCTGCCCGATGTATATGTACCCTGCGAGGTCTGCGGCGGCAAACGTTATAACAGGGAGACTCTGGAGGTTAAGTATAAAGGAAAAAGTATTTTTGACGTGCTGGATATGACCGTGGAGGAAGCGGTTGGCTTCTTCGAAAATGTTCCCAGTATCCGCAGAAAGATAGAAACGCTCTACGATGTGGGCCTTTCCTACATCAAGCTGGGACAGCCCTCCACAACCCTTTCCGGCGGCGAGGCTCAGAGGATCAAGCTGGCTACGGAGCTGAGCCGCAGGAGTACGGGAAAGACAATCTATATTCTGGATGAACCTACAACAGGCCTTCATTTTGCGGATGTGCACAAGCTGGTGGAAATACTGCACCGGCTGGCCGACGGAGGCAATACGGTAATCGTTATTGAGCATAACCTGGATGTGATCAAAACTGCGGATTACATCATAGATATGGGGCCGGAAGGCGGAGATGGCGGCGGAACCGTGATCGCGGAAGGCACGCCGGAAAAGGTGGCGGCCTGTGAAGGCTCCTATACCGGCTATTATGTAGGGAAGATGCTGGATAAGGCGAAACACTCGCCGATGGATTAATTATGTAAGAACAGAAAACTGCATAAAATTTCCGCTTAGAAATTCTGCTGTAAACTGGATGCAGAGAAAAATGAACCAGGCAGATTGAAAAAACCAATAGATTATAAGGAATGCATCGTTTTACCGTTAATATTTCGCGCTGCAAGGCCCTGATTCTGTATTGCCGCCTGCAACTATGCGGTAAAGCGGTGTATTCTTTAAATTTTTATGAAAAGACTTTCCATAAGAACGTTTTTAGGTTATAATAACAGACGGTATATTTTACGCTTGCGTCCGACAGGTTTTTTTCATTGATATTTCGCAATTTTACGTAATTTGTAAAATATATGCTTGATTCATAAAGAATGGTCCATAATATAATAGAGGCAGAAGGAAGCGCAGGGGATTTATTGGACAGTCTTCCGCGCCATCTTCATTTGGAATGGAGGAAATTATGCAGTATACAGATATTGGAATTGACCTGGGTACCGCCAGTATTTTAGTGTATATCAGAGGAAAGGGCGTTGTTCTGAAAGAGCCCAGCGTAGTAGCGTTTGACAGAGACACGAATAAAATCAAGGCCATCGGCGAGGATGCCAGGCTGATGCTTGGACGTACACCCGGCAATATTGTTGCGGTAAGGCCGCTTCGCCAGGGTGTTATTTCCGATTATACAGTTACTGAAAAGATGCTGAAGCATTTTATCCAGAAGGCGCTTGGCAGGAAGACCTTCAGAAAGCCCAGGATCGCAGTCTGTGTTCCCAGCGGTGTAACAGAGGTTGAGAAGAAGGCTGTTGAGGATGCAACCTATCAGGCAGGCGCACGCGAGGTTTCCATTATAGAGGAGCCGATTGCGGCAGCCATTGGTGCAGGCATCGATATTTCCCGTCCCTGCGGTAATATGATTGTGGATATCGGCGGCGGTACTTCGGATATCGCTGTAATTTCACTGGGCGGTACGGTAGTAAGCGCCTCTATTAAGATTGCCGGTGATGATTTTGACGAGTCACTGGTACGCTATATGCGTAAAAAACATAACCTTTTGATTGGCGAAAGAACCGCAGAGGATATCAAGATAAAGATTGGTTCCGCCTATAAGCGTCCCGAACCTGATTTTATGGATGTCAGGGGACGTAACCTGGTAACCGGCCTTCCCAAAACGGTGAAGGTTTCCTCCGAGGAAACGGAGGAAGCCCTCAGGGAGCCTACCCTGCAGATCGTGGAAGCCATCCACAGCGTGCTGGAGAGAACTCCTCCGGAGCTGGCTGCGGATATCGCGGATCGCGGAATCGTGCTTACCGGCGGCGGCAGCCTTCTGCGCGGGCTGGAGGAGCTGATTTCCGACAGGACGGGAATCAACACCATGACCGCAGAGGATCCCATGACAGCAGTGGCAATCGGCACAGGTAAATATGTGGAATTCCTGGTAGGATATAAGGACGAAATTTAAGCAGTATTTGACAAGGTATAGATTCAGGGCTACTCCGTCGGGGTAGCCCTTTTGACACCCGGTCTGATTAGAACAGAGATGTTAGGAGTTTACCGGTGGAAAAAATATCAGGTTACGTGGAACACATTATATACAGAAATACCGGAAACGGTTATTCGGTTTTTGAGCTGGTGGCCGAAGGCGAAGAGGTTACCTGCGTGGGCACCTTCCGCGCCCTGGATGAGGGCGAAAATCTGGAGCTGACAGGCGGCTATGTGGAGCATGCGGTATACGGAAGCCAGTTCAAGGTGGAAAGCTATGAAGCTGTGGCCCCTGAGGATGAAAGCAGCATCGAACGCTATCTGGGATCCGGCGCCATCAAGGGGATCGGCCCGTCTCTGGCGGCCCGTATTGTAAAAAAATTCGGTAAGGATACCTTCCGTATCATAGAACAGGAACCGGAGCGGCTGGCTGAAATCAAAGGGATCAGTGAACGGAAGGCCATGGAAATCAGCACCCTGATGGAAGAAAAGAAGGGTATGCGGGAGGCCATGATTTACCTGCAGAAATTCGGCATTTCCAATACGCTTGCCATTAAAATATATAATACCTATGGCATGGAGGTTTATGGAGTACTGGAGGAAAATCCTTATCGCCTGGCGGAGGACATAGAAGGCATCGGCTTTAAAAGAGCGGATGAGCTGGCGGCAAGAATAGGCATCCACACGGATTCGGATTTCCGTATCAGGAGCGGCATTCTGTATACCCTGCAGCTGGCGGCCATGGACGGGCATACCTTCCTTCCTTATCAGGAGCTGACTGCAAAGGCGGCGGTGCTTCTGGGGCTGCAGGAGGATTATGTAAGCATCCAGATTCCCAACCTGGCCATGGATAAAAAAATCATGGTGAAGCAGGACGGAGAAAATAAATCGGTGTATGCATCCTCCTTTTATTATGCGGAGCTTGCATGTGCGCGTATGCTGCAGGAGCTGAATGTAAGCATGGTTTTCGGCGGGGAGCTGCTTCCCTCTGAAGAAGAGAAGATGCTTGCGGAGATAGAAAAGCTGGCCCGCAGACTGGGCATTGAACTGGAGGAGCTGCAGCAGCAGGCGGTTCTGGAAAGCATTAAGCATGGTATTTTTATCCTTTCAGGAGGGCCGGGAACGGGAAAAACAACCACGATCAATACTATGATCCGTTATTTTGAGGCGGAGGGGCTGGATATCCTTCTGGCAGCGCCTACCGGCAGGGCGGCAAAGCGGATGACGGAAGCCACCGGCTATGAAGCGCGCACCATTCACCGTCTGCTTGAGCTCAACGGCGCCATGCTGGAGGAGGAGAACCGATACGGTAAGAATGCCCGTTTTGAGAAAAATGAGGAAAATCCACTGGAAGCGGATGTGGTCATTGTGGATGAGATGTCCATGGTGGATATTCATTTGTTCCAGTCGCTTCTGCGTGCAGTTACGCCGGGAACCAGGCTGATTCTGGTGGGGGATGTGAACCAGCTGCCGTCTGTGGGACCGGGACAGGTGCTCCGTGATTTGATAGACAGCGGAAGCTTTTCCGTAGTTGAGCTGAAAAAGATTTTCCGCCAGGCCGGGGAAAGCGATATCGTGGTCAACGCCCATAAAATCAATAACGGCCAGGAGATTCCGCTGGATAATAAAAGCAGGGATTTCTTTTTCCTGGAACGCAGCGATGTCCAGGTTATTTATAAGCATATGATTCTGCTGATTCAGGAAAAGCTTCCCAGATATGTGAAGTCCGGGCCTTTTGATATCCAGGTGCTGACGCCCATGCGTAAGGGTAATCTGGGAGTGGAGGCACTGAATCAGATTCTGCAGGCCTATCTGAACCCGAAGGACGCCTCCAAGAAGGAGTATCAGTCCGGTAGCACGCTGTTCCGGGAAGGGGACAAGGTGATGCAGACGAAAAACAATTATCAGCTGGAATGGGAAATCGTGAGTAAATACGGGATACCTGTGGATCATGGTGTGGGGATTTTCAATGGGGATATGGGAATCCTGAAGGAGATCGATGAATATGGGCAGACTGTAACGATTGAGTTTGATGAGCAAAGACGTGTTTCTTATGCCTTCGCCCAGCTGGAAGAGGTGGAGCTGGCGTATGCCATCACCATCCACAAGTCCCAGGGAAGCGAGTATCCGGCGGTTATCATGCCGCTGCTGGGCGGCCCGAGAATGCTTTTTAACCGGAATCTTCTCTACACGGGCGTGACCAGGGCGAGAAGCTGTGTGACGATCCTGGGAAGCAGGCAGGTGGTGCAGGATATGATCGCCAATGAAAGTGAGGCCAGGCGCTATACAAGCCTGGATGTGAGGATTAAGGAAGTCATGGCTTAAAGGAGCCTGATGAAGAAAAATGTATGGAGTACACTACCGCAAATGCTTTTGGATCTGGCATTTCCCAGACGCTGCCCCGTGTGTGACAGGCCTGTAAAGCCTTCCAACGCATATATCTGCAGCGAGTGCAGGGATAAACTGGTTTACATAAAAGAACCAAGATGCCGGAAATGCGGAAAACAGCTTGAGAAAGCAGAAAACGAATATTGTTATGACTGCGGGTCTAAAAGGCATATATATGACAGAGGGGCCGCACTGTATTCCTATGGCAGTATAAGGCTGTCCCTGTACCGCCTGAAATACGGCGGAAGACAGGAATATGCAGTGTTTCTGGGGCAGGACATGGCCGGCCGGCTGGGGAGGGAAATACTGTCATGGAAGCCGGATGCGCTGGTACCTGTGCCGCTGCACCCCGCGAGGGAGAAAAAAAGAGGGTATAACCAGGCGGCTCTGCTGGCGGCCGAACTGGGGAAACAGCTGGATATCCCGGTTCTTACGGGCTTCGTGGAAAGAACCCGGAATACAAGGCCGCAGAAGGAGCTGGAGGGTACAAAGCGTCAAAATAATTTGAAAAAAGCTTTTAAAATAGTACAGAATGATGTAAAATTAAATACGATTGTAATTATAGACGACATATACACTACCGGCAGCACCATTGACGCGGTGGCACAGGCCTGCAGGGAAGCAGGTGTGAAGCATGTGTATTTTGCAGCACTGGCAATTGGCAGAGGAATGTAGGTATGATTAATAAGGATAAAGTGGCGGTTATGACGAAGATGGCCGCATATGAGGCGGGTGACGGCAGGAAGAATCTGGCCGTCTGCAGTTATTTCAGAGGTGACTATGTCGGCTTCCAGATGCTGAAGACCTGGATTGCAGTGACTATTGCATTCTGTATCCTCTTCGCTGTTTATCTTGTTTATGAGATGGATAGCCTGATGACGGATTTTTACAGCATTGATCTGCTGGGGCTTGGGAAAAAGTTCGGCTTTGCCTATCTGGCGCTCTGCGGAGTGTATCTGCTGGCGGCCTTTGTGATCAGCCAGAGAAGATACGGCCTTGCCCTGAGAGCAACGGTTAAATTTGACAAAGAGCTGGATCTGCTTTCGGGCGGTGAGGATGACGGCTTTGAGGAAGAGGAATAAGGGAGTGGGCCCCTGTTGCCCGGGGCGGCTGCCATGAATTCTTGAGAGGGACATTTATGACAACATCATTACTTGTAGTAAGAGAATATATCAGGAACTTTTATGTAAAATATGAGGAATATATAGTGCCGGTGCTGAAATTTCTCCTGGCGCTCGTTTCCATGCTGATGATTAACAGCCAGCTGGGATTCATGAGCCAGCTGGATAATGCGGCGGCGGTGCTGGTGGTGGCTCTGATTTGCTCCTTTATGCCCAAGAACTTTATTCTGTTCGTCGCGGCGGGATTTGTAACGCTTCATCTTTATGAAGTATCCCTGGAATGCGCGGCTGCCGCGCTGGTCGTATTTTTACTGATGTTTCTTTTGTACTTCCGTTTTTCCCCGGGAAGCGCGGTCCTTGTTATCGTGACTCCCATGCTGTTTGCGTTTAAGATCCCTTATGCGGCTCCTCTTGTGGCCGGTCTGCTGGGCAATCCCTTTGCCGCAGTTACCGTAGCCTGCGGGGTGATCGTATATTATCTGATTACCTATATGAATGTCAATGCCTCCATACTGGGTTCTTCGGAGGCAGAATCCGTAATCCAGAGGTTCCGTGATATTTTTGACGGTATTTTCGGAAACAGGGCCATGCTGATTATTATTGCCGCTTTTGCGGTGACGGTGATTATGGTTTATCTGATCAGGAAGCTTTCCGTGGATTATGCGTGGACAATTGCCATTGTCGCAGGGGCTTTACTGGATATCGTAATCCTGATGGTGGGGGATTTGATTTATGACGCCAATTTTTCCATCGGGGGTGTAATCCTGGGAAGCATCGCAGCGATGGCTGCAGCGTTTGTCGTACAGTTTTTCAGGTTCAATCTGGACTATTCCCGGACGGAAAAGGTGCAGTTTGAGGATGACGAGTATTATTATTATGTAAAGGCGGTGCCCAAAATGACGGTGGCCACGCCTGAGAAAAAAGTGAAAAAGATTACCACGCAGCGTAACAGCAGAAATGCCAGACATACGCATTCGAGAGACACTGCGCGGAAATAGCGGGTTTGGGTGGATATGGAACTGATTAAGACCTTTGCAGACAAATATTTTGCACATGTACCATCTCTGAGGATAACGGATATTGTGGAGATACTCATCATCTCCTTTCTCGTTTACCACATCATGGTATGGATAAAGAATACAAAAGCCTGGGCGCTTTTCAAGGGCGTTGTGCTGATTATGGTATTTATCATACTTGCGGCCGTTTTTGAGATGAATACCATTCTGTGGATAGCCAGGAATGTGGTTATGTATGGTGCGGTTGCATTGGTCGTGGTGCTGCAGCCGGAGCTGCGTAAGGCGCTGGAGCAGCTGGGAAAAAAGGAATTTCTGGCATCCCTGCTGCCTTTTGAAATCGGAAAGACAGAACAGGGCCTTTTTTCCGATAAGACGGTCCATGAAATCGCAAAGGCCTGTGTGGAGATGGGCAAGGTCAAAACCGGCGCCCTCATTGTTGTCCAGCAGAACGATCCCCTGACGGAGTATGAAAGAACAGGAATCGAAGTGGACGGCATCATTACCAGCCAGCTGTTGATTAATATTTTTGAACACAACACACCGCTTCACGACGGTGCTGTTATTGTACGCGGAGATCGGATTACCTCCGCAACCTGTTACCTTCCGTTGTCAGATAATATGTCATTGAGCAAGGATTTGGGAACGCGTCACAGAGCTGGCGTGGGTATCTCGGAGGTAACGGATTCCATGACCGTAATTGTTTCCGAAGAAACGGGCAAAATAAGCGTGGCATACAGCGGTGTGCTTTACCGCGGCCTGTCTTCTGCAGAACTGGAGGAGCAGCTGAAGAAAATACAGAATAAACCGGTGGAGGAGAAGGAACACAGGCTCTGGAAAGGATGGCCGAAGAATGAAAAAAACAAATAAGCTTTGGAATAATCTTGGCCTGAAAATTATGGCGGTGATATTTTCCATTCTGCTGTGGCTTGTGGCTGTCAATATCAATGACCCGGTGGAACGGAAGGTTTTCCGGGATGTGAGGGTCGAGACAAGGAATACGAATCTTCTGACAGATGAAAATAAACTTTACAAGGTGCTTGATGATACGGATACGGTTACAGTGACGGTCCGTGCCAGCCGTTCTGTCCTGGAGAATATCAATGTGAGTGACATTACGGCGACTGCTGATTTTTCAGAGCTGTCCTTTACCAACACAGTGCCGATCAGGCTGTCTGTAAATAAATATATTGACAAACAGATAGAGGATATCAGCGGAAGCGTAGACAGCATGAAGCTGGAGGTTGAAGATAAGAAGGAAAAACAGTTTGTAATAGAAATAGTACAGACAGGAGAGCCTGCGGATGGTTTTATCGTGGGTAAGGTTACCACAACCGACGGAAATGCCATGAAGATTTCAGGGCCTGAATCAGTGGTGGAAAAAGTTAAAAAAGCGGTGGTAGAGGCTGATGTCAGCGATTTGACGGACAGCATAAATATTACGGAAAAAATCAGGCTGCTGGATGCACAGGGCAAGGAAGTAACGGACAGCAGCATTACCAGAAGCGTGAATACCTCCAAGGTTTCCATAACAATACTGGAGACGAAAACCGTACCTGTCAGCCTGTCTGCAACAGGAGAACCGGCGGCCGGTTATGTGGCTACGGGTGAAGTGAGCTGTGCCCCTGAAACTGTGACGATTGCAGGTAAGAGCAGTGTGGTGAAGGATATTTCCGAAATCGTTATTCCTGCGGATGAGTTGGATCTGACAGGCGCTACGGCGGATGTTACAAGGCTGATTGATGTAAGGAATTATCTTCCTGAGGGAACAACCTTGACTAATACGAATGGGGAAGAATTCAATGGTAAGGTAGCTGTTACTGTGAAGATAGAGCCTCTTGTGGATATCACCAGAGAGGTAGCAGCTTCCAGAATCCAGATTCAGAATGTGCCGGAGGGCTATACCGTCACTTTGGACGAGGGCAGCCGTGTATCCCTGAGGCTCAGGGGACTGCAGGTGAATCTGGATCAGGTAAATGTGGATAATCTGGCGGGTTCTATTGATATTGCCGAATGGATGCAGAAAACGGATCAGACGGAACTGGCCGAAGGAAGTGCAGAGGCGGAGGTAACGTTTACCCTGCCTCCGGGAGTGACGCAGACAGCGCCGGCGAAGGCCCGCCTGAATATACAGAAGACAGCTGAAGCAGAGGGAGAGGGCGGCGAATAAGCCGGAAGCCTGCTGTTTCCGAGAATGCGGCTGTAGATTAATAAATGAAGCTGCAGCCGGGGACAGATAGATTAGATTACAGCCGTTGTTAAGGCAGAATGAGAGGAAAATATGGCTAGATTATTTGGTACTGACGGCGTGCGCGGCGTTGCAAATGAAGAACTGACACCGCTTCTTGCCATGCAGCTTGGCCAGGCAGGCGCGACCGTACTGACAAAGGAAAATGAACACAGGCCCACCATTATGGTTGGCTGCGATACCCGTATTTCAGGAGATATGCTTGCCAATGCGCTGATGGCGGGAATCTGCAGCGTAGGCGCGAATGCCGTTTATGTAGGCGTCATTCCCACGCCGGCGGTAGCGTATCTTACCAAGAAGTACAAGGTGGAAGCGGGCGTGGTGATATCCGCATCCCATAATCCCGTGGAATTTAACGGGATCAAGTTTTTTGACGGAAACGGCTATAAGCTGCCGGACAGTCTGGAGGATGAAATCGAGGACCTTATCCGCAATGGGATGCAGGGAGTGGAGCTGCCTACCGGTTCCAGAGTAGGGAAAATCAAATACCGGACGGATGCCAGGGAAGAATATATCAATCACGCGATTCAGTCGGTGCCGGTAAATTTATCGGAGCTGAAAATTGTTGTTGACTGTGCGGAGGGCGCTTCCTACTACACTTCCGTGGAAGCACTAAGGGAGCTGGGGGCCAATGTGGTTCCCATACACAATATGCCTGATGGAACGAACATCAATGCCAACTGCGGATCCACTCATATGGAAGAGCTGCAGGCCAGAGTTGTTTACGAAAAGGCTCATGTAGGCCTGGCTTTTGACGGAGATGCCGACAGGCTTCTTGCGGTGGACGAAAACGGCACAATTATCGACGGTGACCAGATTATGGCTATTGTGGGCACCCATATGAGAGATCAGGGCAAGCTGAAAAAGGACACCATTGTTGCTACCGTAATGAGTAATCTTGGCTTCTTTAAAATGGGAGAAAGAGAACATCTGCAGATGGAACAGACTAAGGTGGGCGACCGTTATGTGCTGGAGCGCATGCGTGAAATCGGAGCCAGCCTGGGCGGAGAGCAGTCGGGTCATGTGATTTTCCTGGATGAGAATACCACCGGGGACGGCCTGTTAAGCGCGCTGCACCTTCTGGAGGTAATGGTGGATACCGGGAAGCCTCTTTCCGAGCTGGCAAAGGTGATGACCGTTATGCCGCAGGCGCTTGTGAATGCGAAGGTGCCCAACCACAAGAAAGAGAAATATATGGAATACCCTGAAATTGCCGGGGCAATTGATGAGCTTAACCGTAAGTTCGCAGGAGAGGGAAGGGTGCTTATCAGGCCCTCCGGAACGGAACCTAAGGTCCGCGTAATGATTGAAGGCAAGGATCAGAGGATGATTGAGGAAGAGGCGCATAAGCTGGCAGATTTGATTCAGAATATTATGCTTTGACGCTGAAGGGTAAAAACTGCCATAAAACGCGGGGCAAAGCCCTTGAGAAGTAAGCAGAATGATGATATACTTAATGCAGGCAGGGAGTGCTTTCCCTGCAGGGCAGAAGAAACAGGAGGTATTTTCATGGTAAGCCAGAAGGTTGTTATAAAGAATCCTACAGGGCTGCATCTAAGACCGGCAGGCATCCTGTGTAAAGAAGCGATGCAGTTTAAATCGCTGATTACGTTTACGTTCCGAGACAGTACGGCGAATGCCAAAAGTGTTCTCAGCGTACTTGGTGCATGTGTGAAGTGTGGTGATGAGATAGAGCTTACCTGTGAGGGTGAAGATGAAGAAGAGGCTTTGAAGGCTTTGGTCAATGCGATCGAAAGCGGTCTCGGTGAATGATAGATAGGTTAATCAGCCCAACTCAAATGCTCCGGTAGCCAGAGAGGGCTGATTTTTTGTGCTTTTATTAGTTGAGTGTTTTGTTGCATAATTTCTGCGTAATTATACAGTAAGAAACCGGGAGCCGGACGGGAAAGCCTCTGACGGTTCTGTTTTTGTACAGGAGGTAGCGTATGCTGAATTATAAGAGATACCGGAAGAATCCGGTAATTGATTACCCGGAAAGAGAATGGCCGGGGAAGGAGATTGAGAAGGCACCGGTGTGGTGCAGCGTTGACCTGCGGGATGGAAACCAGGCGCTGATCGATCCCATGATTGTGGAAGAAAAAATTGAGATGTTCCAGTACCTGGTAAAGCTGGGCTTTAAGGAGATCGAAATCGGCTTTCCGGCTGCGAGCCAGATAGAGTTCGATTTCCTGCGTCAGCTGGTAGACCGTAAGCTGATACCGGATGACGTGCGGGTACAGGTGCTGACCCAGTGCAGGGAAGAGCTGATTGACCGCACCTTTGAATCCATTGAAGGCTGTAAACAGGCGGTTGTACATATTTACAATTCCACCTCCACCCTGCAGAGGGACGTGGTATTCCATGCTTCCCGGGAAGAAATAATTGCTATCGCGGTGAAGGGCACTAAAATGGTGAAGGAACGCGCCGAAAAGTTCCCGGGTAAAATTATTCTTGAATATTCCCCGGAGAGCTTCACGGGAACGGAGCTGGATTTTGCATTGGAAATCTGTACGGCAGTCCAGGATACCTGGGGGCCTACGAAGGAAGAGCCTATGATCATAAATCTTCCTTCCACCGTGGAGATGAATACACCCAATGTTTATGCGGATCAGATTGAATGGATGAACCGGCATTTCAAAAACAGGGAAACTATCGTGCTCAGCGTACATCCCCACAATGACCGGGGAACCGGCGTGGCAAGCTCGGAGCTGGCGCTTCTGGCCGGAGCGGAAAGAGTGGAGGGAACTCTTTTTGGAAACGGAGAGCGTACCGGAAATGTGGATCTGCTGACCATCGCTTATAATATGTTCTCTCAGGGAATCGATCCACAGCTGAATATTGAGCACATTAATGAAATTATAGAGATATATGAAAGATGCTGCAAGATGCCCATCGATGCCAGACACCCCTATGCAGGCAAGCTGGTATTCACCGCATTTTCAGGTTCCCACCAGGATGCCATTAATAAGGGCGTACAGGCGATGAAGGAAAGGAACAGCCAGATTTGGCAGGTACCTTATCTGCCGATCGATCCTTCCGATATCGGACGGGAATATGAGCCGATTGTCCGCATTAATTCCCAGTCCGGGAAGGGCGGCGTTGCCTTCATTATGGATACTTATTTCGGCTTTAAGCTGCCGAAGGCCATGCATAAGGAATTTGCGAATGTGATTCAGAAGATTTCCGAGAAGCAGGGCGAGGTATCACCGGATGAAATCATGGAATCCTTCCGTGCCGAGTATCTGGATAAGAAGGAACCCATTCATTTCCGCAGGCTGAAGATTGATGATCTGACCGGGGAAACGAATTCGGAGTTTGATACCAGGGTGACCGTGGAGTATACGGATCACGGGGAGACGAAGCAGTATACCGCTGTGGGCAACGGTCCTATTGATGCCGTACAGAGGGGACTGCAGATGGAGCTGGGCGTGCGGATTAAGGTGCTTGATTACGAAGAGCATGCGTTGCAGAGCGGATCCAATTCCCAGGCAGCGGCTTATATCCATCTTCTGGATGCGGACAGCGGCCGGGTTACCTATGGCGTGGGTGTAAGCTCCAATATTACAAGAGCCTCCGTGAGGGCTATTTTCTCCGCAGTCAACAGACTGGGATTAGGAGAATAATTAACAAAATAATAAACAGAATAAGAAGCAGGATAAAAAGAAGGATAATTGCAGCGGTCCAGGCTGGGCTGCCGCAATGAATGTCCGCCGCGCTGTGAATGCGTCAGCTTTTCCGTTGGGAAGAGGCTGCCGATTTACAGTGCGGCGGTATTTTTTATCCCAAGGAATGAGGCTGGCGGCAGTTTGGCAGCGTTTTCCTACGCTGTCAGGGATGTCAATGTTGGCGGTTGTTCGGAGACTGAGCATATGTTAAAATGGTAACAGCAGTTTTTGTTTTAACAAAAAGGCCGGTAATGAATAGGCATCGTACTGCAGGGGGTAAGGTATGAAACGTTTTTCTTTGTTCTGGCAGATTTTCATAATGATTTTTTGTGTCCTGATCATTCCCACTTCTTTGTTTTCCTATTATGCCATGGATCGTGTATCGAAATACTCGGAGGAAAGTATTGCGGTATCCAAGGTAGATAACCTGGAATCGCTCAGCAAGGCGACGGAAATGGTTCTGAACAGCTTTTCCAGGAATGTGATACAGTTTGCCAACAGCGCCTCGTACAGGAATTTGGGGGAAATCAATTCCTATCAGATCCTGAATTCCGATTTTGAGATGGTGAAAACGGCCTGGGAAGCGCAGTCCTATCTGAACAGGCTGTTCGGTACGGAAAAAATGGTGCAGTCCTGCTTTTATATCAGCGAGGACAGCGATTATGTAATCTCCACAGATAAAGGGATCTGCCGGGCGGATAACTATTCCCCCATGGACTGGCTTGAGGAGGAGACCAGTGAGAAGCCGGGGCTTTCTGGGAAATGGGTGGCGAGGAATCTGTATACCACTCAGGAGACTGAGGAAGGAAAGAGCAACCGGAACCAGGTTGCTGTGCTCTCTTATGTATATTCCATTAACCCGCTGATTTCAGCCAAAGGAGGCACGATTGTCTGTAATATTTATTTGTCGAAGCTCAGTGATTTCCTGAATCCATCCAGGCAGGCCCAGGGGATCTGCTATGTCCTGGATGAAAATAATAATGTGATCTGCCATCCTGATAAGGCGTTGTTTTCATCCGGAGATGAGGAACGTAAAATCATGGAACGGATTTCGGCTATGAAGCTGGAAAAGGGGCATTTCGGCTATGAAGAGGCGGACGGACGCTATTTATGTGCTTTTAAAAGGTCAAGCTTCAACAACTGGACCTATGTGGCAACCTACAATCAGGAGGAGGTAATGAGGCAGGCCAAGGAAATTTCCTACAGCGCCGTACTGATGATTATCCTGGCCGTGGCAGTGGAAACGATTCTGGTGCTGCTTATATCCTACCGGATATTTAAGCCCTTCCGTATGCTTTTCAACAGTGTAAAGGAAAACATGACGGAGAAAATGGCCGGTAAAATGACGGATAAAGAAGCGCCGAGAAATGAAATATATTATCTGAACGATGTATTTGAAAAGATGAAGTTCGAAGAAAGCCAGATCCACGATATCCTGGAAAAAAGGAATTCTGACGCCCAGAGGCTCCACCTGCGCGAAATGCTTACCGGGACGCTGGAATCCAGCGAGAAAAAGGAAAACCTGGAGAAGCTGTTCCCTTATGAGCATTTCATGGTGCTTCTGGCAAGCGTGGATGGGGGGAGCGATCTGCTGCGCAAATATAATTCTGACGAGCGTATGTATTATTTCCTGCAAATAGAGGATCTTTTCAATAAGAACCTGAACCAGGAGGGATATGCGGCCAGGGCCATGCGCTTCCGTTCCACCACCTGTGCGGTGGTCCTGAACATCAAAACCTATGATCAGCGTAAAGTGGCGTCCTTTATAACCGGACGCATGGGAATTTTTAAGGAGGAACTCAAAAAAATTCTGGATTATACGATGACTATCGGCGTCAGCTCTGTGCATGCGGATATTGATGATCTGAATGAATGCCTGGCGGAGGCCACGGCGGCGATGAAGCACAGGATTATAGCGGGCAAGGATCAGATCATCTTCTGGAATGACCGGATAAATGAGAGCCAGAGATACTATTATCCCTATGACAGTGAGAATAAAATCATCAATTACCTGCGATTGAAGAAAATGGATGCCATTGATCAGGAGCTGGAGCGCATCAGGGAGCAGATAGTGGCCATAGAGGATATTTCCTATGATAATGTGGTGCTTATTTACCAGCAGCTGATCGGGGCGATTATCAAGGCGCTTGTGGAAGAAAAGGTGAAGATATCCCGTTTCCTGGGTAATGGGAGAAAGGCTTATACGGCGATTGCGGAAAAGGATACCATAGAGGAGATAGAAGCCTTTTTGAAGGAATTTATTCAGACTATACTGACCTATCTGGAGCAAAGCGATGAGCAGAAAGAGGATATGAAGCTGTATGACCGGATCACCTCCTATCTGGACGGGCATTATAAGGAAGATATTGATTTTGAGGAGGCCGCCGCCAATATGGGCATCAGCTATTCCTATATGCGCCGCGTGATGAAAGAGGATGGGGATATCAGTATTGTGGATTACGTGAACCGCCTGAGAATCAAGGAAGCAAAAAGGCTGCTCCAGACAACGGAGCTGAAAACCCAGGAGGTTGCAGAGCAGGTGGGCTACCACAATGTACAGAGCCTGAACCGGTTTTTCAAAAAATACGAGGGCACAACCCCGAATGCGGTAAGAAGCCTGGACAAAAAGTAGATGGAATTTTATTGATAAAGGCCATGTTTCATCAAAATGATGGTGGAATATGGCTTTTTTAATTACTTCATATACAAAATGCTGTATGGTTTTTGATTTTAACTTTTAAAAATGACACAAAATTGGGCATAAATCAGGCTGAAAATGAAAGCAGAGTAATTATAAAAAGAAAATTAAAAAAGTATAAACTCTGGAAAAGCCCATATTTTCAGGCTTTTTTTAAACACTCAAAATTGATTCCGGCTATCAAAAATGATAATTTACAAAATTTTGTATGACGGATATACTGAGGGCAAGAAAACGGCAGACGAAATGTCGTTGCGGAAGGGAAGGAAGGGAAATTATTATGAGTGCTGTAAAGAAAGCAGTGGCAACTGATAATAAGATGACAGTGAAAAATGCCAGGAAGAAACAGCGAAGCTTTGCATCCTGTTTTAAACGGGACTGGCAGCTATATTCATTACTGTTAATACCGCTTGCGTTTTGTATCATTTTCAAATATGTTCCTATGGGATGGCTGCAAATCGCTTTTAAGGACTGGAAAATAAAGGATGGCTTTTTCGGAGGTGAATGGGTCGGGCTGGAGATATTCTCCAAGGTGTTCCATCACAGAAACTTCTTAAAGTCACTGAGGAACACGCTTCTGTTAAATGTACTGGATTTGGTGGTAAGCTTCCCGATGCCGATTATTCTGGCCTTGCTGCTGAATGAAATCAGGAGCCTCAAATTTAAAAAGGTTACGCAGACATTATTATATCTGCCTCACTTCCTTTCATGGGTTATCATCGGCGGCCTTGCTTACCAGCTCCTTTCCGTAAATACAGGTGTGGTAAACGCGCTGATTCAGGGCCTGGGAGGCACGCCGGTCAACTTCCTCCAGGAAAACGCAAGCTGGCTTGTCACTTACATTATAGTAGGGGCGTGGCAGTCCATGGGATGGGGAACCATCATTTATCTGGCCTCCATCACCTCGGTAAATCCGGAGCTGTACGAAGCGGCCAGGGTGGACGGGGCAAACAGATGGCAGCAGATGCTGCATGTAACGCTTCCCTGTATCCGGAGTACCATTGTTGTCCTTCTGATTATGCAGCTGGGCAAGATTATGGGAGGTTCCTTTGAACGTATCATGGCGCTGATGAATTACGCGGCTACGGAATATACCACCACCATTCCGGTACTGGTATATCAATGGGGTATCCAGGATATGAAGTTCAGTCAGTCTACAGCTTTAGGGCTGTTCCAGTCGGTAATCGGACTGCTGCTGGTTCTTGCCTCGGATTTCATTGCGAAACGAATGGGCGAGAACGGCCTGGTATAAGGAGGAGTTGAAAAAATGGCGGAACAGTTAAAAGTAAAAAGAAAAAAAGTATGGAATAAATCAAGGGTCTGCACCCTGATTGCTAATATTCTTATCTATACATTTGTGGCGGTTGTCAGCCTCAGCTGCGTGCTTCCGTATATCCATGTCATTGCCAAATCGCTCAGCTCGGAGAGCTTTGTCATTGCCAAAAAGGTTTTCCTGCTTCCCAAAGGCTTTACTATGGAAGCATACGTTAAGGTTTTTCATGATAATTCCTTTATCGTATCCTTTTTTGTAACGGTTATCATGACGGTCCTTTTCACCCTGTTAGGTATGGTAATCACCCTGTGCGCCGCGTATCCTCTTTCCAGAAAGGAGCTGCGGGGCAGAAGAATCATCAACTTTTTCTTCATCTTTACCATGTATTTTGCAGGCGGGATGATTCCTGACTACATACTGATTAACAAGCTGGGAATGCTGGAGAAAATGTCCGCGCTGGTTCTGCCGCTGGCCTTCAGCGCGTATAACCTGGTCATTATGAAGAACTCGCTGGAATCCAGTATCCCGGACAGCCTGGTGGAATCGGCAGTTATCGACGGCGCGAATCATTATACGATTCTCGGGAAAATTATTATCCCGCTGTCCAAACCGATTCTGGCAACCCTGACCCTGTTTTATGCGGTAGGGCGCTGGAATACATACAGTGACGCGATGTTTTATATCAAACAGAATGTGTCCTTAAGGCCCCTGCAGCTGAAGCTGTACTATCTGATTGTGGCCGCTACGGAAAGTATCCAGGGCTCCGTCAATGATGTGAATATGTCCACCATAACGGATCCGGAAATCCTGAAGGCAGCCTGTATCGTATTTGCAACAATTCCTATTATCTGTGTCTATCCTTTTGTACAGAAGTATTTCGTACAGGGCACCATGATCGGCGCGGTAAAGGGATAATGCACCCATTAACTATGGCAGTTCCCGCGAAAGCGGATGAATGTAAAACAATTTAGGAGGTAGTAAAATGAAAAAAGCTTTACAGAAAATCGTTACTGCTGGTCTGATTTCCGCAATGGCAATCGGCACCCTTGCAGGATGCGGCAGCTCTAATGAGACCGCTTCAACACCGTCACAGCCCGCTGAATCCAAGGCTGAAGCGTCCACGGAAGCGGCAGCGGAGTCCACAGAGGCAGGCGATACGGCAGCCGCCGGAGAATTTACGGATTATTCCGCCGGATTCCCGGAGACTGTAACACTCCAGGTTCCCGTATATGAAAGAGGCTGGGAAGGCTGGAATCCCACGGACAACTACTGGACCAAATGGATTCAGGAAAATTTCGGCGACAAATATAATGTAAACGTAGAATTTGTTTCCATCGGCCGCTCCACCGAGGTACAGGACTTTACACAGCTTCTGTCCGCAGGAAGCGCTCCCACTTTTATTTTCCACTATGATTATCCCAATATCCTGGCGTACTATTCCCAGGGCGCATACCAGGAACTGAATGCGGATGAAATCGCTTATTACGCTCCTACCTTCTGGGGAACCATGGGAGAAACCATCCAGGACTACGGCGTTATCGACGGCAAGCTGATGGTAGTTATGGGCAACAGGACAGAGCTGGTATCCTCCAACTGGGGTACTCTGGTACGTAAGGACTGGATGGACGCGCTGGGAATCGATATGCCCACCAACCTTGACGAATACAACGACATGCTGATGAAATTCAAGGAAGCCGGCTATGGCTATGCATCCGCCCCGCTGCTTGCAAAATCCTTCAACTTTGACTACAACTTCAGAGGCTGGCCGTATGACGAAGAAGGCAGAGCTCTTAACTCCGACCTGGCAGTTGCTTCCTTTACCTGGGAGCCTACCAAGGCTTATCTGAAAAACCTGAATTATCAGTACCAGAACGGTCTGGTTGACCCTGACTTCTATCTGGATACCGACGGAAACCAGTCCAAATCCAACTTTGTTGCAGGCAAGGCAGCAACCTATGCATGCTACATTAATGCAGGAACCCAGGAAAACGTAATCGATCCGCTGCTTGAGCAGAACCCGGATGCTGAAATCGTGATTCTTGACCCTGCTGCAGAAGTACCCGCAGGCGACAAGCCCCAGGGACGTAAATACTGGCCTTTCGGCATGATTTATGGTATTAATGCAGACGCTACCGACGAAGAAAGAATTGCAGCCTGGATGTATATCGAATGGATGAGCCAGGAAGACGTAATCGATACCCTGCAGAACGGCTTTGAAGGCAAGAACTACGAAGTAAATGAAGAAGGCGTTAAGGTTCCTACCGGCTACACAGGAGAAGAGAAGCTGTCCAATAACGACAATGGCGACTACTGGTGCATGGTAAATGCCAACAAGCAGTATGCAACCGAAGAAGAATGGAGAAAATCCATCATCTACGTAAATGCCCCCGTAGGCTATGAATACCTCATTGAAGATATCCTTTCCTACAATGACAAATATGATGAATACCGTACACCGGATACCTGCTTCACAGTACCGATTGAAACACTGGCTGAGTACTCCTCCGACCTTGCTGAGCTGTGGAAAGAATCCTATGTACAGATTGTTACCAAGGCGGCCACAGAGGAAGATTTCGAATCCATGTATGAGCAGATGAGCCAGCAGTATCTGGATGCAGGCTATCAGGAAATCCTGGATGAGAAGAAAGCGGCATATGATGCCGGAGAATTCCACTAATCCGCTGCGAGGTATAAGCTGCGAAATTACTTATAATAAATTACCTGTAATATAAGTACAGAGTCCGGCTTTTGATACAGAACGCGCCTGCAGGCGCGGTAAGATAAAAAGAATGCCGCTTCAGAAACTTCTGAAGCGGCACTTTTTATTCCCGCGAGCAACGAGCCAAGTATCCATGCTTGCATGGATATTTGGCGACTGCCGCGAGGGTCAAATACCCCGCTGCTCTGCAGCGCTGCAAGTTTGATACCCCGTTGCTTGCAGCGGGGGCTTTGATTGGAGTAAGGCGGAACCGCTGGGCGGGTCCGCCGCTGCCTTTGCTGCATGGCAGGACAGTTTTATTCGTCGTAGCCAAAGGTATCTCCGTCTTTTACAATACAAATCATGGTCTTTCCGGTGTTCAGCTCAATTTCATTGCCGTTGTCATCATAGAACTTTGTCGGTTCGTAATCCGCCGTCTTTTTCCAGTTGACATGGATGCCTCTGCCGTTGGTGAAATAATAGCCGTCCCGTTTGGTGTCATGTACCTGGAAGGAAAGATAACCGTTCTCATCCCTTACTTCCTGATAAGCGAACTGGATCAAGACATTTTTGAAGGCCAGCTGCTTGTTATCGAATCTGGCATCCACATGGGGCTTGCCGTATTCAAAGCGGTAATAAAGCCCGTCTTCTGCATTGTATTCGAAAGAAGTTTTGGAAACGGTGTAGGTCTTTGCCATATCAATCTTGCTTGCAGAAAATGAATTCTGGTATTGCTCCAGGGTGTTGGGGCTGGATTCGGGAGCAAACTTAAAGTGATCCGGTTTGTAATAATCTTCCCGGTAGGTTTTGGAGATTCCCAGCTTGTCCATGGCCTCATTTGCCCCTTTGGCGCTCAGGTAAGCATTCTGGGGAGCCTTCCTGTCGGAGGTACGGTAATAGGCATTGCCGTATACGCCCTTTTTCCCGGTGCCGCCGTAATTGGCACCGGTGACGTTGTTGGTGCTCTTCTGCTCAATGACAGGCGCGATATAAAAAGGACCGCCGAAATGGAAATAAACGGCATCCCATTCAAAGGACCAATATACAAAATAATCACGGCAGCTTCTTACATTGCCGATCCGATCCATGTCGTCCCGGTCCCAATCCTTGAAAACAGCCATAAGACGGGTGATCCTGGCTTCTACGGGACATTCGTACAGGATGTCCGCCCTGGAAAGGCTGTAATGGGGCAGCGCTGTAGAATCATTGGGAACCATCACTGCAATGGGACGCTGGTCTGCAATGTCTCCTGAAATCCATTCATTTGTCAGCGTGCTTCTCACCATTCCTTCTTCGGGAGGAACTTCCTCATTGGCTTCTTGCGTTGCCGTTTCGCTTTCTGTTTCCACGGGGACGCTTTCCGGTGTTTCCTGAACCGCGGCTGAAGTCGTTTCTTCCGCAGGTGATTCTTCCTTCTTCCCGCAGCCAAAAAGGAGCGCGGCGCAGGAGATGCCTGCCAGGAGTAATACGCTCAGTTTTTTCATTGTAAATCCTCACTTTCCTCACGATTTTTCTCAGGTAAAGAACGGCGCCCTGCGTGAAGGCGCCGTTTTCTGCCCGGACCTCTGTAAAAGAGGGCCGGTGTAAACTCATAAACCCTAATTGCCATTATAGTCAAAAAGGGAGGGCTTGTCACTATGCTTTAATGAAAATTAAGGAATTGACTGGCCTGCCTTTTTCGTACGGAAATGTGCCTTCTCAAGGATTTCCATTTTTGGTATACTTTACAAGGATGGGTAAAAAAATAAAGGGTTGATAGCAATTTTGTACAAAGAAAAGAGGAAAAATGTATAGGGTATTATTTGCGGAGGATGAACTGCTTGTAAGGCTGGGCCTGAAAAATTCTATCAGGTGGACCGATTATGAAATGGAAGTGGTGGGAGAGGCGGACAATGGGACAACGGTTCAGGTATCGGAATGTTTCCTGAATTGTTATCCGTATTGTTATCCGCCGGAATGGATTTGAAAAAGGAGGAGGAAAAAAGATGGACACGAAAGAGCTGTACCCCGGTTATGGGGAGGATGTGAGGCTTACCCGCGTGGTGCCCGCGCCGAGGCAGATTGCACATCAGGAGCTGGAATATTTCGGCTTCATTCATTTTACGGTCAATACCTTTACGGGAAGGGAATGGGGGAACGGGGAGGAATCCCCCGCCATTTTCAATCCGGAGAAGCTGGATGCAGGGCAGTGGGTGGAAACGGCGGTCAGGGGAGGAATGACGGGCCTGATTCTCACCTGTAAGCATCATGACGGCTTCTGCCTGTGGCCCAGTGCATATACGGAGCACAGCATTAAAAATTCTCCCTATAAAGGGGGAAAAGGTGACATCGTAAGGGAGCTTTCCGACGCCTGTCGGGAATCGGGACTGAAATTCGGCGTTTATTTGTCTCCCTGGGACAGAAACCAGGAAACCTATGGTACGGGTAAGCCCTATGATGACTATTATGTAAACCAGCTTACGGAGCTTCTTACCAATTACGGGGAAGTATTTACCGTTTGGCTGGACGGCGCCTGCGGAGAGGGGCAGAACGGCAAAAAACAGGTGTATGACTGGGAGCGCTATTATGAGGTGGTGCGCCGTCTGCAGCCGGAAGCCAATATTTTCGGCTGCGGGCCGGACGTAAGATGGTGCGGCAATGAGGCCGGGGACACCAGGCCAAGCGAATGGAGCGTGGTAGCCGCAGAGCTGGCGGATGCGGAGAAGGTAGCCTCTGAAAGCCAGCAGGAGGACAGCGAGGAATTCCGGCAGAAAAAGCTGGTCAGCACGGATATGGATCTGGGCAGCAGAGCTGTCCTGAAGAATAAAAAGAATCTGATCTGGTATCCTGCGGAGGTGGATGTATCCATCCGCCCCGGCTGGTTTTATCATGAGGAAGAAAACGATAAGGTGAGATCCTTTGAAAACCTGAAGGAAATCTATTTAAAATCCGTGGGCGGTAACTGTACGCTGCTGCTGAACATCCCTCCGGATACGGACGGACTGATCCGGGAGGAGGACCGAAGGAGCCTGTTTATGCTGGGGGATTTCATCCGGGAGTCCTTTGGCAGGAATCTGGCTGAGGAAGCGGTACTTACCGTAAAGCCGGAGAAAGACCGGGATGGGAAGGACGGAAGCGTTCTTCTTAAGAAGGGTGAGGAAACCTGGTTCGGCAATCCGGACGGCCTGCGTGAGCTGGAGGTGGAGTTTACCTGGGCAGAGGAGCGCTGCCTTAATTATCTGGTGGTGCAGGAGGCGATCCGGTTCAGCCAGCGCGTGGAGCAGTTTGAAGTATACTGCCTGGATGGACAGGGCTGCTGGAAGCAGATCGAAAAAGGGACGACCGTGGGATATAAGCGGATTGTGCCGCTGCATGGGGCGCCAACGAAGGGGCTTAAGCTTGTGGTCACGGACGCGCGGGTGGCGCCTGTCCTGGCATTTACGGGCGTTTATTAAAGAGCGGATTCTGATGGGGCATTCCGGCGTTATATATTCTGGCCTGACCGTGATAGTTCAATCGTCCGGATTGGGGAACCGCCGCGTCTGACCGCCTGTCCCATGCTTTCCTGAAAACATACCGGAAAATTTTACTGAAAACATTCCTGAAAACAACCCTGTGGTAAAATCGCGGTCTTGGTGATATAATTAAGAAAAAATGTAACCACGCAGGCAGATTTTCCCGTACTTTCAGGAAAACGGCTTCTGTCCGCGGAGAATTTGGAGGTTTTCGATGAAGAAAATAATTGTAACCGGATGCAACGGACAGCTGGGACGGGCTGTTAACCTTTTTTTTAAAGATGCGGCAGATATCAGCTTTGTGAACACGGATGTGGGAGAGCTGGACATTACTAATATTGATAAGGTAATGGAGCTGGCAAGGGAAGTAAAGCCCTATGCAATCATCAACTGCGCGGCCCATACGGGCGTGGATGCCTGTGAAACGGAATATGACAAGGCTTTTAAAATCAATGCCATCGGCCCCAGGAACCTGGCCATTGCGGCAAGGGAGACCGGCGCAAAGCTGATGCATATTTCCACGGACTATGTATTTGACGGAAAAGCGACAAAGCCCTATGTGGAGACGGATGCCACCAATCCCCATGGCGCTTACGGTTCCACCAAGCTGGCAGGCGAGAATTTTGTGAAGGATTTTGCGGACAGGTATTTTATTCTGAGGACGGCCTGGCTGTACGGCGATGGCAAGAACTTTGCCAAGACCATGCTCCGGCTTTCCGAAGATCATGATATGGTAACGGTGGTAGGGGATCAGTTCGGTTCCCCCACCAGCGCGGCTGAGCTGACCAAGGCCATTAATGCGCTGCTGTTTACGGAAAATTACGGAACCTTCCACGCAACCTGTGAAGGCTCCTGCAGCTGGGCTGAGTTTGCAAAGGAGGTATTCCGGCTGGCAGGTAAGGCAACGCAGGTAAAGGCGATTACCACCGAGGAATACGGCGCGGCCGCGCCCAGGCCGGCTTATTCCGTACTGGAAAACAGGATGTTTAAGCTGACCACGGACTTTATGTTTGCGGACTGGCATGATGCGATTGCGGAATATATTAAGACGCTGTAAAAGATATAGAGGATATGAGGGAAGCTGCGGTACTCGCAAACAGTACTGCAGCTTCTTTCATTTCGTGATTTTCAGATGTCTGTAATTACTTATTTCTTTGGAACGGAGATTTTTTGGAACGGAGATTTTTTCCTGCTGTTTTCTTTCCGGTCCGCTTTTTGGGCATTGGCTCCCGGTCCGGGGCCGGCGATCTCAAGCCCTGCATGTATCAACAGCGGCATGGACAGAATGAGCGAATAGGCATATCTTACGTCGGACGCCACCGGTGTTGCGGCGCACAGCGTAAGAAGGATGGCAAAGAACGGCAGGTACAGAATCCAATTCTCCTTTTTCCCATTTAACAGACAGTTGGCAAACAGGAACACAGCCGCCCAGGTAAATGCGCCGATGCTGTAAAGCAGTCCGTAGAGCGGGAAAATAGTATACAGCTTGGAAAGGATCTCCACAATTTTCGTCACAGCCTGGCCGCGCAGCACAGGCTGCCAGGACAGGCCCAGTTCATTGGGGGAAATCCCTTCATTTGTAAGAAGGCCCGGCGCATCCGGGAACCAGTAGCCCTTTGTCTGATCCACAAAAGCATTCCAGTAATCCAGCGGATATTTAAGCCCCAGCTGTACCCAGAGCCTGAGATACTCGCCCTTATGCGCCTCCAGATATTCCGGATGCCCATACTGGATCAGCGCCTTCACCGGATCGGAAAGCTCCGGCTGATAATAATCCGCAATTGCCGAATACTCCACGGTTTTTCCCAGCAGCTCCTTCTGTTCCCCGGACAGCTCCCTTCCTTCATAAACCACCCGCGCTATCTGCTGGGCCGGAATGGAGAGCGATTCGGAAAACGCAGGCTGCGCCACATCAAAGGCCTCCATGACAGGCCCTTTTACCAGGAACACAACAGCCAGTACCAAAACCTGCAAAGGTAAGATTATCTTCCAATGCCTTCGGAAAGCATATACCAGAAAAGGCATGGAAAACACAAAGGCATACAGCCCGTTAGAGCGCATCAGGCACACCAGGACGCCGCTTATGCCGAACAAAACAAGCAGCCCGGGCCTCTCTCCAAACCTGCGCCCCTCACAGCAGAGCGGCAGCAGCTGGTAAACGCTCAGTACGAACAGAAGAAACAACCCGGAAAAAAGAATATCCTTCCACATGGTCACAGCAAAAATCCCGTTATAAGGCACCAGGGCATAAAAAAGCAGGAAACAGAAGCACAGCTTTTTTCCCGCGCCGCGCCGGAACAGAACCTGCAGCCCATAAGTAACGATCAGAGCCATGGCAATCATCTGAAAAACCGTATAACATGCAATCCCCGCATACACATCATGAAATACCGCATTCCCCAGGGAGGTAAACAGCTGAATCAGCAGCGTATGCACAAAAGGATGATGATTGCTGTACCCGATAAGCCCGCCCGCCTGGCTGAACTGGCTTAAGCTGTCGGGCGTCATTACCCCGGGAAAATCATAAAGGAACCAGGGAAACCAGCATGCCAGCAGAAGCAGGAAAATCAGCCAGAACGGCTGCCCCGAATTTTTCACTCCGTCCGCCTGCCCCGTCCCGGCTTTCTTCGCATTTCCCTCCACAATTCTCCGGATCCGCTCCGAACGCTTCTCCAGCAGCAAAAACAAAAACCCGCAGCCCCTGAAAAACAGCAAAAACAGCCCCGCCGCCGTCAGACCCAGATAAATCAGCCGGAACAGCCCGTTTTCCAATGTCCCGGTCAGTTCCCCATGCGCCGCCGCAACATAACAGAACGTATAAAAAATACCCAGGACCAACGCCGCTGTCCGCCGCTTCCCCGCGCTGCGCCCATGAACCAGCTTCTTCCCATCCTCAGAAAGCGCGCACTCCCTTTCCCTGCCGGCAGCATACTTGAAAAACTGGAAACACAACAGAAAAAGAACCAGAGTTATTATATTCGTAGTCGCAATTCCCCCAATATTAGCCAAAGCAAAAGCAGCCAGATAACCCTCCAGCAAAAAAGGAAGCCTTTCTTTCACACTATTCATACACAATCCTTTCCCGAATCCAAACCATGCCTTTGAAATCCCGCCGCCCTGTTCCCTCACGGCTGCAACTATTTTACCACGAATCCCTTTCCCCTGCCTACCATTTCCGGCGATATTCCAACGGCGTCATATTTTCCGCCTTTTTAAACACCTTAATAAAATACCCCGCGTCTGCAAAACCGCACAACAACGCGATTTCTTCAATAGAGCTGTCCGAAAAACGAAGCAGTGACTTGGCATGGGAAATCCGCCGCCCCGTCAAATCACTCCCAATCGTAATCCCATACTTCTTCTTATATTCCCTGGAAAGATGGTATTTACTAATAAAAAAAAGCCCCGACAGCTCCTCCAGCGATATTTTTTCCTGATAATGCTCCTCCAGGTACTTTCTCACCTGCATCAGCTTCGGAGAAAGCTCCCTTCCCTCCCCGGCCTCAGCCCTGTTTTCCAGAAAACAAAGCGTAATCAAATCCGTTAGATATTTATGTGCGCTCAGCTCCATCAAAGAAGGCTTCTCCTGCATCAAACCGAAAAGGTCGGTTAAACTATCCGTAAAGGCCGCGGCATTGGCCGGATGAAAAATCGACCCCCGATCCTGTTCCTGATAAGCCTTATAAAAATCATCCGCCCCATTCCCGTTAAAATGCACCCACATCAAAGTCCACGGATGCTCCGCCGTACTTTCGTGGGCATACTGGTTCCGGCAGTTGATATACACACAATCCCCCGCCCGGATAAAATGCTTCTTCCCCCGGTAAGTCAGATACCCCTCCCCCTGAATTACCGTCAGAAAAAGATAAGAACTGATATTTTCCCTGGAGCTGATATGCGGCTCCATACTCGTCAGCGTCCCGATCTCCTGCACATAAAGATAATGCTGCCTCGCATAAGCAGAAGGCGTCGCCAACACACGATCAGACAAAGACTTCCCCATAACCATAAAACCTCCTTTTGGTGAGGGATATCTTTGAGGTGAGTATCGGTTTCCCGGGTGCCTTCCCGGGCGGGAGTGAGGGGATGGTGTGTGGGCCGGGTGGGGACATGGGCTGGGGGAGGGCTGTTTCTGCTGCGGCCTCTGTTTCCGGTCCCTGTTCTGTGCGGTCGGACTCAAAAATGGGGGATTCCTAACTGTTTCTTTTTCCCGCAACCAGTCTGGTCGGCTTGAACTCCTCGCAGACGACTGGCGTCGTCTGTTCGTCAGACAAAGCCTCCCGGGCAGACTGGCTGCGGAAAAAAGAAACAGTAAGGAATCTCACCATTTTTTCGTGACTCCCTTACAGAAT